>JAKAEE010000114.1 GCA_021820065.1 Bacteroidota bacterium
CCGATCCCAACAAAAGAACTTTCACATTAAACGAAGTAATCATTGAATATTTTCAAGGATTAAAAATTCCCGTTGTTTATAATCTAAAACATGGTCATGTCAAAGACAACATAACCATTCCTTATGGTTTGAAGTGTGTTCTCAATGCTTCGCGCGATTATGTCGAAATCTCCGAGAACGCGGTTTCTTAAGTAATAGATTACCTACTTAACATTTGACCCCCGTGCACAAAAATCAGTTCTAATCGTTTCTCTTTTTTAAGAAAAAGTATTCCACGACTTGCTAAATCATCGTGATTCCGTAAGAATTATCTGTAAAATTCACTGGTATATTTATTGTTCTTGGCTATCTGTGCTTATAAATCCCAGGAGATGGATTGGATTTTATCAACGAAAAATATATTAGCGAACTGCTTGAAGATGCTAGACTTAATGATCGGCGGCTTCAGAAAGATGTTCTCAAGAGGTCGAGAGAAGCCAAAGGTTTAACGCTGAAGGAAAGCGCATCGCTGCTTAATATAACTTCGCCTGATCTGCTTGAAGAACTTTTTCATACGGCGAGGGAAGTGAAAGAAAAAATTTACGGTAACCGACTTGTTTTGTTTGCACCGCTTTATGTAACGAACTCGTGTATCAACAATTGCCTTTATTGTGCATTCAGAAAAGATAATTCGTTGTTGAAGCGAAAGACTTTAACGATAGATGAGATAAAATCGGAAATTGAATTTTTGGTGAGACAAGGACACAAAAGAGTTTTGCTTGTTGCCGGAGAGCATCCCAAGAAATCAAATCTTCAGTTCATTCACGATGCAATTGACGCAATTTATTCTATTCATCTTAACGGCGGGAATATTCGAAGAGTAAACGTTAACACTGCGCCGTTGAGTATAGACGAATTTAAAATTCTCAAAAGTTTTGGAATCGGAACGTACCAATGTTTCCAGGAAACCTATCATTATGAAACGTATCAGCAGATGCATCCTTCCGGCCCGAAACATGATTATTCGTGGCGATTGTATGCGATGGATCGCGCACTTCAAGCCGGGATCGATGATGTCGGAATCGGCGCATTATTTGGATTGACCGATTACAAATTTGAAACTTTAGCCGTATTGAATCACGCGCTTAATTTAGATGACCGATTTGGTATAGGTCCACACACAATTTCTATCCCGCGTCTCGAACCGGCATTCAACGCGCCGCTTTCTAACAAACCGCCGTTTGCGGTTGATGATTCCTCTTTCAAGAAATTGTTGGCGGTAATCCGATTGGCTGTTCCGTACACGGGAATCATTCTAACAACTCGCGAACGGGCAGAGTTAAGAAGAGAATTATTTAGTCTTGGTGTTTCGCAAATAAGCGCGGGCAGTAGAACATCGCCGGGCGCATATAAAGAATCACAAGACATTATGGAAGAGCACGAGATGGAACAATTCCAACTTGGAGATCACAGAACATTGGATGAAGTTGTGAAAGATTGCTGCGGACTTGGATTCTTGCCCAGCTTCTGTACAGCTTGTTACCGTTCCTCAAGAACCGGCGATCGTTTTATGGAGTTGGCGAGGTCGGGTAACATCGGCAAACTTTGTGTTCCGAATGCTATCTCCACCTTTGATGAATATCTGATTGATTATGCTTCCGATTCAACAAAAAAAGTTGGCGGAGATTTTGTTACAAGAGAAATAGAAAAGCTTGACGGCGTAACTAAATCAAAAACTCTGAAAATGCAGGAAAGGGTTGAATCCGGCGAACGGGATGTCTATTACTGATCAATGATGAACCTCGATAAAATATTGTATAAGGATGAACTGACGAAGGAAGAAATTATTTTTCTTCTTAGTCTAGAAAATAGCACAGACCAACAGAAGCTTTTCGATCGTGCTGACCAGATAAGAGCTATGTATTGCGGCAATGAAGTTCATCTTCGCGGAATAATTGAATTCTCGAACAACTGCGTACAAAACTGTTTGTATTGCGGTTTGCGCGAAGACAATTTGTCTCTGCCGCGTTATCGAATGATGCCCGAAGAAATTATTGAGGCGGCAAAAGTAATTTCCAACCTCGGAATATTTACGATTGTTCTTCAATCCGGCGAAGATTTTTTCTACGACACTCACGAGATTTCGTACATAATATATCAGATCAAACAACATGCTGATGTTGCTATTACTCTTTGCCTTGGCGAAAGGGGATTTGATGAATACCGGGAATGGAAAATTGCCGGCGCCGACAGATATTTGCTGAAGCATGAAACTGCAAATCCAAAATCTTATCAAGTATATCATAAGAAGCAGCGACTGATTGAACGGCTTAATCATCTCCGATACTTAAAAACATTAGGGTATCAAATCGGTTCCGGCAATATGATTGGACTGCCGATGCAGACAGTTGATGACATTGCCGACGACATTCTCCTGTGCAAAGATTTGGATCTTGACATGGCAGCTTTCGGACCGTTTATTCCGTCGCCGCACACACCATATCAAAACAAAGATGCCGGCGGTGTCGATCTTACTTTGCGGACAATTGCAACCGCGCGTTTGGTTTTGAAGAATGTTCACATCCCGGCAACAACTGCCTTGGCAACGCTTGATGAAGACGGCAGGGCAAAGGGTTTGAATGTTGGAGCGAACGTTGTAATGCCGGATTTAACGCCGAATCCGTACAGACAGTTGTACCAAATTTATCCCGATCGAAAATGCATCAACGATAATCCACTGCACTGCAAAGCATGTCTGCAATTGCAAATCGAATCACTTGGCAGAAAAGTCGCTGATGGTCGCGGCGATTCCTTAAAACTCAACGACGAACCTTCGCGTTCTCTCTCCAAAATTAATTAAGCTGTTTCTTACTTCTTCATTTGATTGTATATTTCGCAACAAAATTTTTCAAAAAAAATTGAGTCAGTGCCATGGTTCGCAAATTACAGAGATCATTTTTAGTGTTCGCTTCTCTCATTTTAGTTTTATCGCTTACAAACTGTTCTTCGCGTCAAGCGCGGGAATCGTATGAGTCGGCGAAGAAATTATCCGACGGAAAAAAATACTCGGAAGCGGTAAAAGAATTTGAGACTGTTGTCAAAGATTATCCGAAGAATGAATATGCCGCCAAGTCGATGTATGAACTTGCAAACATTTACGGACATCAAAACTTACCCGATGTTAAAAAGGAAGACGCTTATCAAAAAGCTGCCGATTATTATCTTAAGGTGGTAAATGGATTTCCCGATTTGCCGGAAGCCGGAAAGTGCGCGATGGAATCCGGAAAACTCTATCAGAGTTTGTTGGTGCCAAATGTGACGAAAGAAGAATCATTGAACAACGCGGTGACTCTTTACAAGAAAGTTGTTGAAAAATATTCCGATTCACCTGATGCGGAACCGGCTTTGTTCATGATCGGATTTATTCAAGCGAATGAACTAAAACAAATTGATTCAGCCAAAACTTCTTATCAAACTTTTCTCCAGAAATATCCAAACAGCAAATTGGCAAATTCGGTTAAGCTGGAATTGAATAATCTAGGAGTTGCGCCGGAAGAAATTCTTAAAAAGCAGACTGAGCAAAAAGCAAGTGGCAGTTCAAAGTAAAGATTTCAAAAAATATTTAGACCCGGTTGTAATTTCGAAACTGAAAACACTTGAGCTGCGCGCTCGCATGGTTGTGGAAGGTTTTATGGTCGGGTTGCATCGGAGTCCTTACCACGGATTCAGCGTTGAATTCAGCGAGCACCGTCCTTACATGCAAGGCGATTCTCTGAAAAATGTTGATTGGAAAGTTTACGCAAAAAGCGAAAAGTTTTTTATAAAACTGTTCGAAGAAGAGACAAATCTTATCAGCCACATCTTTATTGATGCAAGCAAGTCGATGCAATATAAACACACGGCAAGGGTGACAAAGCTTGATTACGCTATAACACTTGCTGCCGCGCTTTCTTATATCATGATCAATCAGCAAGATTCTGTTGGGCTTTCCGTTTTCTCCGATACAATTCACAACTATTTGCCGCCGAAATCGAATCGTGTTTATCTGAAGACGCTTCTTTCGGCTTTAAACGAAATTCAACCGCATGGAACGACTACAACTTCCAAGTGTTTGGGTTCGGTTGCGGAGAAGATCAAGAAACGTGGATTGACAATTATCATCTCGGATTTTTTTGATGACATCAATTCTATAATGACTGCACTCAAGCATATTTACTTCAAGAAGAATGAAGTAATTGTTTTTCAAATCTTGGACCCAATAGAAAAAAGTTTTGGATTTGATAGAGATGCGATTTTCGTTGATGTTGAGACCGGCGAACAGATAACCACGCAGCCGCATCAAATCCAGCGAGCTTATCAAGAAGCAATGCATGAGTACTTGAACAAATTAAAGAGCGAATGCTTGAATTACGGAATAGAATATAATCTTATCGAAACCAGTCAGACGTTTGATAAAGCACTGATGAGTTACTTCTCGAAGCGAGCCAGATTGAATTAATGAAATAATTTTTTCTAAAACTTTGTGCATACGACGTTCGTCTAACGTTTGGTCAATCATAAATAAGGTGGGGTTATGGGCTTACTATCATTACTAGCTGCTATTATTACAGCAGTTATTTTTTATGAATCTGCAAGAGTGATTGGAAAATCAAAATTCTGGTGGTCCGTTCTTGGTTTCGTTCTGTTTTTGTTCCCGGGAGTTCTTGTCAATCTTTTGTACGAGAAATTAATCTGGCGACCTGTGGTCGATCTGCAACATTTCACTATTAGCGAGATTGTCCCACCAACATTACCGAGAATAATTGTTGGCGTTGTCGGAATTATTTGTGGGGCGTTATTCGTTTATTTCGTCCATAGAGAATTTTTGAAACCCGAAATGAATAAAGCGGTTGAGAAATAACGCGAGTAAAATATTTCACCAGAAAAAATTTATCAATTCGCATTTAATGTCTCCACCTTATTCAGGAAAGTGGGCAGTAGTTATTTATCTTGTCGCCAGCATTAGTGGCAATTTTTTCTTTTCGCTACAGCAATATTATTTTGATTAGTTTGGTGAGGTATTTGATAATGTTGAGGAAAAGAAATAATTTATAAACGTTGCAAAAGAGGCAAGTATGAAAACTCGTGAAATTGATTATGTGGTTTGGAAAGAAGATAAATATTTTGTTTCTCGTTGTATTAATGTGGAAGTATCTTCATTTGGTGAGACAATCGAGGAAGCAATTAGTAATCTCAAGGAAGCTGTCGAATTATATCTTGATAATGAATATAATCTTCCCCTCCTTAGTTAAGGAGGGGAATACAAGGGGTGGTTGGTAAAGCAAATTAATATAAACAATCCATGGTCAGAGTCCACAATCTTAAATATGTTAAGGATAAACGTAAGAATTTACGTAACAATCCCACCGATGCAGAAAAATATTTATGGTATGAATTACGAGAAAGTCAACTCAATAACAAGAAGTTTAGAAGGCAGCATAGTATTGGAAAATACGTTGTAGATTTCTATTGTCCCGAAGAAAAACTTGTTATCGAATTAGATGGTGAACAGCATTACGAAGCAGACCAGAAAAAATACGACCAAAGACGGAC
>JAKAEE010000040.1:0-11654 GCA_021820065.1 Bacteroidota bacterium
GTTTCCGCTCAACATTTCCGGTGCCGATTGCAGAAGCCAGTTCGTGGAATCCAAAATTAGTTGAGACGTCAACACGATGGCAGGCAACCGAAGCTGCATCAGCCGGCGTGCATTGGACTTTTGCGCCGATGGTTGATATTGCACGAGACCCGCGCTGGGGAAGAATTGTTGAAGGAAGCGGCGAGGATCCGTATCTCGGTTCCATGATGGCTGCGGCGGCTGTAAAAGGATTTCAAGGAAATGATCTTTCTGCGAATAATACGATTGCGGCTTGCGCAAAACATTTTGCGGGTTACGGCGCTGCTGAAGGCGGCAGAGATTACAACACCGCAGATTTTTCCGAAAGAACTTTTCATGAAATTTATTTAAGACCTTTCAAAGCGGCGGTTGATGCGGGCGTGGCAACGTTGATGTGCTCATTTAACGAAATCGGCGGTGTCCCCTCTTCGGCTAATTACGAACTGCTGACAAAAATTTTACGTGATGACTGGAAGTTCAAAGGATTTGTTGTTAGCGATTGGAATTCAATCGGCGAACTTATTCCTCATGGGGTAGCGAAAGATCTAAAGCAAGCCGCCGAACTTGGAATTAAAGCCGGCGTTGATATGGACATGGAATCGAACGCGTACATCAGAAATTTGAAAACGCTTGTCGAGGAAAAGAAAGTATCTGTACAGAATATCGACGAAAGCGTAAGAAGAATTTTGCGCGTGAAGTTTGAACTTGGACTGTTCGACAATCCTTACAAATACTGCGACGAGAAAAGAGAAAAAGAAACCGAGTTCAGCAAAGAAATAGTTGAAGCGACCCGCAAAGTTGCCCGCGAATCTATCGTGCTGCTGAAGAACGAAAAAAACATTCTGCCGTTAAGTAAAGAAATAAAATCCGTTGCAGTGATTGGACCGTTAGCAAATTCACATGAAGATCCATTGGGACCTTGGTCGGGAGTAAGCGATTCAACTCATGTCGTTACGGTTTTAGATGGAGTAAAAAGTAAACTCGGCACAACAGCAAATATTTTGTATTCGCAAGGCTGTACTATTACAGGAACATCTGAAGATGGTTTTAAAAGTGCGGTTGAATCGGCGCAAAAGGCAGACGCGGTAATCTTATGCTTGGGTGAATCGTTGAACATGAGCGGTGAAGCCAGCGCGAGAGCAAGTCTTGATCTTCCCGGTGTTCAAGAAAAATTAGCGGAAGAAATTTTCAAAACCGGCAAACCGGTTGTAGTTGTTTTAATGAACGGAAGACCGCTGACAATTAACTGGATTTCTGAAAACATTCCTGCTGTGGTTGAAACATGGTTCTTGGGTATTCAAAGCGGCAACGCGATTGCCGATGTTTTGTTCGGCGATTATAATCCCAACGGAAAACTTCCGGTTACTTTCCCGCGTTCGGTCGGACAGGTTCCTATCTATTATAATCATAAAAATACCGGTCGCCCATACAACCCCAATGACCATTACACCTCCTATTATCAAGACCTTCAGAATACTCCGCTTTATCCTTTTGGTTACGGATTGAGTTACTCGAAGTTTGAGTATTCCAATCTTTCATTGAGTTCAAGCAAAATAAAAAAGGGCGAGCCGTTGAAAGTAAAAGTTGATGTAAAGAACGTCAGCAGCCGCGAAGGTGAAGAAGTTGTTCAGCTATACGTTCAAGATTTGGTTGGAAGCGTAACAAGACCGGTTAAGGAGCTAAAAGATTTTTCAAAGGTGGATTTGAAACCCGGCGAAACTAAAACGGTAGAGTTTACAATCACACCGGACAAGCTGAAGTTTTACGACATCAACATGAACTTCACCGTTGAACCGGGAGACTTCAAAGTATTTGTGGGAACGAATTCCGTTGATCTGCTCGAATCAACTTTTTCAATCGATTAAGATGGAGAGCTTCTATGAAAACAATAAAATTTCTTTTTGCAGGAATATTCTTGCTGCTGTTTGTAAACGGTTTTAATACCGCGCAGACTGAAACAAAAATGAAGCGGCAAATCGAAAAAAATATTCAAACAACATACACGGCGAAGATTAATCTGAATTATCTACTTTATCTTCCGAAGGATTATGATTCCAAAGGCAAATGGCCGTTAATGATTTTCCTTCACGGTTCCGGAGAACGCGGCAGCAATCTTGAACTTGTAAAAAGAAACGGTCCTCCTAAATTGGTTGAAGAAGGAAAAGATTTTCCGTTTGTAATAATTTCTCCGCAATGCCCGAACGGCACACGATGGAAAACAGAACCTCTAATTGCATTACTCGATGAAGCGGTGAAAGATTACAAGATTGATACGAACCGCATCTATATTACAGGTCTCAGCATGGGCGGCAACGGTACGTGGAAGTTAGCGAATGAAATTTCAAATCGTCTTGCCGCAATTATTCCGGTCTGCGGTTGGGGTGATCCATTTACAATTTGTGAAATCGGCGATCTGCCGGTTTGGGTTTTTCATGGCGAGAAAGACCCTATCGTTCCTATCAAAAAAGCTCAAGACATGGTTGATGCATTGAAGTTTTGTAAAGGGAATGTCCAGTTCACGGTTTATCCGGATGCTGGGCATGATTCATGGACCGAGACTTACAACAATCCGGAAGTTTATAAATGGCTGTTGGAACACACGAGAGATCAGAGAAAAGATTTAAAGGAAAATTGGAATTGAAAAATTTCTTACCGCCGTTGTTTTAACTATACTATACAAATCAGGCAACGGCGGTATTAGTTTTCAAACTAAAACAAAGAAGCCGATTAAAATTTTTACGGCTCTTCGTGCCCTCTTGAAGCCGCAAGAATCTTAAACCATTCTTCGCGGCTTAATTTTATTTCCAAACCTTTCATTGCAGCTTTTATTCTATCAAGTTTTCCCGATCCAACAACGACCGAAAATTTTACCGGATGAACCAATAACCAGGCGGCTGCAATCGCTTCTAACCCGGCATAATACTTACCGGCGATTTCATTCAAAACATTTCTCACAAGATTCGCTCGTTCGCTGTTTTCCCAAAACATTCTTCCGCCGGCAAACGGCGACCAGACCATAGGCACAATTCTTTTTTCTTGAAGAAAATCTATGTTGCCGTTGTCAAAATGTTCCAGATTAAGAACTGAAACCTCGATTTGATTCGTTACCAAAGGAAAATCCAGCCGCGATTGCAGAAGAGTGAATTGATGAGGCAAAAAGTTTGAAACTCCGAAATGCAAAACCTTTCCCGATTTTCTTAATTCGTTAAATGCTTCGGCGGTTTCGTCCGCATTCATAAATGGATCGGGGCGATGAATGAGAAGCAGATCAATATAATCCGTCCCAAAATTTTTAAGTGATCTGTTTGCAGAATCCACGATATGTTTTGTCCCGGTATCATATGTTTTGATTGCATGCTCTGGACGGTTTTGGCTTACCAGTTTTATTCCGCACTTCGTTACAATTTTCATTTTGTTCCGCAGAGAAGAATTTTCTTTTAGAACATTTCCGAACAGCGCTTCGCATTCATAATCACCGTAAATGTCTGCGTGATCAAATGTATCTATTCCGAGATCGAGCGACTGTTTTACCAAATCGGCAAGTTGAGCTGTTGAATAGTTCCATTCGCGCGAACGCCAAAGACCGAGTGCAATTCTTGATAGCTGTAAACTCATCTTCTCCTCTCAATCGTTCATAGAAATTAATTTGATGATATGTAATATAGTATTTAGATTGAATTAGTATTAAAACCGAAGGTGACGAAATGAAAAGATTTATTACACTGTTTGTTTTCATAATTCTCAATTCCTCGCCTCGCTTCATTTACATTCAGCAAGTCGAAACGGGTCAATTCGCAATTCTCAATTCCCAATCTCTCCGTCCTATCCGCGACAATGTCGGTTTCTGTTGGAATGCAAATGAGATGAATAGCTTCATGAATTACCTTTCAAAGAATTCCGGATCGCAGAATTTCTCGTCGAAAAACTTGATCGGTGCGATCTCCGTTCACGATGATTATCTCTATGCCGGAAAGGTTTACTACCCGTTGTACAAACTGATCAGGACGAAAGAAGTTGTAATCTTCGGCGTGACACATGGGACAGTTAAAAAAGAAATGGGAAATCTTTCCAATGTTTTAATTCTGGATAACTTTGATAAATGGCAAGGTCCCTACGGTGATGTCGGGATTTCGCCGCTAAGGGAGTTTATCAAATCGAAACTGCCGAAAGAAGATTACATTGTGAGCAACAAAGCACACACCATTGAACACTCAATTGAAGCGCTGATACCGTTCCTTCAGTATTACAACCGCGATATTAAAATTACACCGATAATGGTTACGCAAATGCCGTTTGAAAGAATGGATTCGGTCAGCACTAAACTATCTCAAATAATAACGAAATACATTCACAAAAATAAATTGGAGCTTGGCAAAGATATTTTCTTTTTAATTTCCAACGATGCAGATCATTACGGCGAAGATTTTTCCAACTCACCCTATGGAATGGACGCTAAAGCACATAAGCTTGCAACCGACAATGACAGGAGAATCTTACACACATTCTTAGACGGCACGATCGGCCCGGCTTCTATTGAAAGTCTTACAAAAGAAATTTGGGCGAGTGACAACAAAGATAAGATTATACCGCTTTGGTGCGGGAGGTATCCAATTGTATTTGGTCTTTTAACAATTTCAAATATTGCCGAGCAAATGAAAGCCGGATCGTTGCATGCAAAACTTTTCAAATACTCAGATACATTTACTGAGAAAGTTCTTCCGGTTAAAAACACAAGCATGGGAATTACCGCAGTGTTTTCATACAAACATTGGTGTGGTTGGTTTACAGACGGAATTTATTTAAAATAATTAATGTGAAAGACTACGACGAATGCGGCTCAAGGTTTCCTGAGTTACACCAAGATAAGAAGCCACCATGCCTAAAGGTGCTCTATTGATACTGAACAACAATTTTAAACGACACATTGAATAAAACCCATTTCGTGCAATCTATAAGGAAAGTAAGCAGCATGAAAAAAACGTTAACATTATTTATCGTCTTTTTTTATCACATCACAATTTTACCGCAGCAGATTAGCAGAATCGAACCTTCCAATTGGTGGGTCGGAATGAAATACAATACGATTACACTGCTTATATATGGAAACAATATTTCCGATCTGGAGCCGTCTATCAAGTACGGTAATGTTGAATTAATCAAAACAGAGAGAGTTGAAAACAAAAATTATTTGTTAGTTACAATCAAAATTAAACCGGAAGCAAAATCCGGCAATGTTGAAATAAACTTCAGCAAAAACGATAAGATTGTTTTGAGCAAAAGATTTCCTCTCTTAGAGCGGGAGGAAGGAAGTGCCGACAGATCAAGCTTTACACAGAAGGATGCAATACTTCTTATTGTTCCCGATAGATTTTCAAATGGAGATCCCAATAATGATGTTATTCCCGGAATGAAAGAACATGCGGTGGATAGAACCGATGATTACAAAAGACACGGCGGAGATATCCAGGGAATCATTGATCATCTGGATTATATACAATCACTTGGATATACTCAAATTTGGAATACCCCTCTAACGGAAAACGACCAGCCGCAATATTCATATCACGGATATGCTGCGACAGATTTTTACAAGATTGATCCGCGTTTCGGCACTAACGAGCAATTCAAACTGTTGGTAAAAGAAGCTAAGAAAAGAGGGATGGGCGTAATTTGGGATGTTGTATTAAATCATTGCGGCGACGAATATTACTTCGTTAAAGATTTGCCGTCACAAGATTGGATTAATTGCCCAGCAACAAAAACACAATGCAACTTTTTAAAAACAACTATAACAGATCCTTATGCAACAGCTATCGACAAAAAGGAATATACTGATGGTTGGTTTGACATCCACATGCCGGATTTAAATCAAAGAAATCCACTGATGGCAAAGTATTTAATTGAAAACACCATTTGGTGGATTGAGTATTCCGGTGTTTCCGGCATCAGAGAAGATACTTATTCGTATGCCGATAAAGATTTCTTGGCTGAATGGGCTAAGACCGTTATTGATGAATATCCCAATCTTAATATTGTGGGGGAAGAAATGACTAGAAACATTTACCTCACATCATATTGGCAGAAGGATAAAATAAATTTAGACGGCTACAAATCTTATCTGCCAACTCTAATGGATTTCGCCTTGAATGATAATGTTGTTTCCAGTCTAACGAGAAAAGACGACTGGTTTTCAACATGGAGAGATGTTTACCAAAGTGTTGCACAGGATTATTTATTTCCTCATCCTGAAAATCAATTGATCTTCCCAGATAACCACGACTTGGATAGATTTTATTCAAGACTCCACAAAAATTTTGATGACTGGAAATTGGGAATAGCGCTGTACATGACAATGCGCGGTATTCCGGAATTCTTATACGGAACCGAAGTTCTGATGACCAATGAAAAACCGGGAGATGATGGACAAAGACGGGGCGACTTTTACGGAGGTTGGACGAACAGTGCAAAAAATGCCGTTACCGGAATCGGGCTAACCGCGGAAGAAAAAGAAGCGCAAAAATTCTTTTCAAGATTATTGAATTGGCGAAAGACAAGCGAAGCAATTCATAATGGAAAGTTTATACACTATGCACCGGGGAAAAACGATGTGTATGTTTATTTCCGGTATGACGAGAAACAAAAAGTAATGGTTTTGTTAAACAAGAACAGTAAGAACGTAACCCTCGACATGAACAGATATAGCGAAATGATTCCAAATACTTTTCGTGCAAGGGATATAATTTCCGACAAAGAAATATTTGTGAAAGATACACTTGAAGTTCCGGCAAAAACAGCAATGATTTTGGAAATTAAATAAAGACGGCACAACTAACTAAATAGTAGTGGACAATTATTTGAAGTAATCAATGAAATTGAACTCACAGAATCCTTGGCTCAAAATTTCTGCGGAAGATTACGAAGGACACATGTCCGCGCCGAATGTGATGCAGTTGAAAATGCTGAGTGAAATATTTGCAGATGTTATGAATGGAATTTCACCCAAGTCAATAGCATTTCTAGGATGTACAACCGGGAACGGATTCGAACATTTGATCGGAAAAGATATAGAGCAGATTGTTGGCGTGGATATCAATCCTGAATACATTTCAGTTTGCAGAAAGCGGTTCGCAGAAAAACTGCCGCAACTTAAACTTATTTGCGAAGACCTTTCAAATGTAAATTTTCCAGATTCAACTTTTGATTTGATTCACGCTGCATTGGTTTTCGAGTATGTTGACACGGATATGCTTCTCTCTAAAATTTCTAAGTGGCTTAAACCGGGCGGTATAATGAGTGTTGTGCTTCAACTGCCAAGTGAAACTTCTGCGCCAGTCACAGAGACGCCTTTTGAAAGCATCAAGTCGCTCGTATCAGTTATCAAATTAATTGATCCTTTGGAATTCAAAACGTTAGCTCAGAAACAAGGTTTGGAAGAAACAACAAATGAAATTGCAAAACTCAAGAGCGGCAAAAGTTTTTCTGTAATTAAATATATGAGGAAGGCATTTTAGGATCTAGTAAGGGCTCAACATGTTGAGCCCTTACTTTTTCAAATTATTCTTCTTTCGGTAGTTCGGTAGATTGCGGTTTCTTCTTCCCCTTCATGAAATATGCAACAAGTAGAACTATGATCACAAAGCCGCCGACAAAATAGATCCAATTCCATTTTGAAGCCGGTGCTACCTTTTCTTTCCAAGTTGCAATCCTCTTTTCGATAGTATCTTTATTTGCAGAACTCATCATGTTGTTTTCGATTAGGATCGGTATCCATGTTGTCTGTACGGTTTTGAAGTAAACGCTGTCGGTAAACATGTAAAAAGTTTTTTCCGCTTGCGTTGTTCCTTTAACAGGAAGATTTTTAATTTCATCGTCCACGAATGATGAAACGCTGTTAACAAATTGCTCGCCGTTTTTAAATGGCAACAACGGTAATTGTTTTTCTCTAAACTGGCGATTAATCCTTCCCCAGATTTCATCATTTATTTTTGAATTCCAGTCTGCAAACATGTTATCGATATTCGCGATCTCGGTGGCTTTGTCTCGTCTGTTCAGATAAACATCCGCTAGCTTCGGTCCGATCTGCCGCCATACTTTGTTAAAATCGGCGAACTGTTTTTTCATGTTGGAAAGATCGTCGGGAGTTGTCTGCGTTACTTTCATGAACTGAATATTGTCGCTGATCGTCCGCTCGATATTGTAGAACAAATTTCCGCTGTCAACTTTGGTGAATATCGCCTGTTTCTCTACTTCGTTAAGCGTGCCGGGTGTTTTCACAAATTCGGCAAGCAAGCTGTCAACCAAACCGCGCACAAGTTCGTCTCGCTGCGCAATATTGGATTTAAGTTGACTAACTAACTTTTGCAGCGAAGCGATAGTTTGCGCGTCTTTTGTTGACTTTAATTGCAGTTGTTTGATTTGTACGATCAGTCCTTCGTTCTGCTGGCTCAATTCCGAAACTTTATCCTGAAGCGTGCCGACTTGTGTTTTCAATTCTACGATTTGTGTAAAATCACCTTTCCGTACTTCCAGAGCGCGCTCAATCTTTGCAAATGAAGTTTCGAAAGTTTCCGGATACAAACTTTTATCCAGCAGCGCCGCGTCTGAAGTGAAATCGGTTTTCAGTTTTGCAATGTTCTCGCCGATCACGTTGCACTCATCTATCGACGCGGCATTTTTTATTGCATCTTCCAACTGTTTGTAACGCGTTTTGAAATTTTGTGTCTTCTCGTAATCCGATTGCGCAAAAGAGACTTGGCCTAAAACAAAGGCAGAAAGAATAAAACTCAAAATGAAAAATCTGTTTATCTTCATATCCGTTACCTCACAATGCCTTTGTAGTTCAATAAATATTTATTCGAACCGTCAAGCAGTTCGATGTTGGGTGATTTCTGGTTAAACGCCGGAGCCGTTAAAGATTTCTCCGAAATTTGAATTTTCTTTTCGAGACTTAAGCCCCCGTCTTCGAATTCGAAAACGTAAACATTTTTAAAATTAGCTCCCGTTATAAAGTAGTAACCGCTTTTATCGCGGATCATCCTAATTTCTTTGCCGGTAAAGTTTGTTGAATCTGCAAACTCTTCCCAGAAAAGTTTTTTAACTTTCAGAGAAAATGAATACCTCTGTTCTTCAACGTAACCTTTGTTGTTAACTTTTAAAACCGTTTCAATCGGCCAGCCGAAATCACCCGGTTTCAGTGTTAACGAAGAACATGCCGCAATCAGAAGCAACGAAAAAAATATAGCCAGACCATTCACCAATTTCATTTACAATCCTCCAAAAATTTTCCTAGTGAAACATAATGATTTCGATTCTCATTTGTAAGTAGAACAAAATGGAAGGATGAATAAATTAGAAGGCCGATACTCGGTACCGGCCTAATGGGGTTTACTTTCCGGAGTTTTTTAATCTTCGCAGCATTTCGTTGGCGAATCGGTTGCGTGGATCAAGCTGAACCGCTTTTTCAAAATTCTTGATTGCAAGTTCGTTGTTTCCACCTTTCATATAAATGTTGCCTAGGAAACTGTAAGCCGAGGTTGACTTGGGAAAAAGTTCTACCGCTTTGTTTGTTATTTTAATTGCGTCATCGGTTTTCCCGTTATCAATTACTTTTGATGCGAATGATAGGAGTGTGTGATCGCGGAAGTCAAAAGTGAAACTGCCGTAGTACTGCTGTTTTAAGTCGCCGTACTTTTTCATTGCAGAATCAAGCCCGTCTTTTTTGTAGCTCTCGTACAAAACGTCTTCAAGTTTATCGATGTGAGCGGAACCGCGGTGACAAGTAACGCACTCGATTTTTCCGATGTGGGAGTTAATCGCGCGAGCATCCTTCAGTAAATTGTTGTTGATGTTTCCAACCATTTTCATCATAACGCGCGCAATGTCTTTATTGGGATTAACATCAGCGGCAAAATCAGTTCGCTTTGTGCTTTCATCTTTTGGATTGCCGTGACAATAATTACAGTGCTCTCCTAAAGCGTAAGTGAAGGAATCCATTATTTTGTGCAATTCTTTATCGCTTATATCTTTAGGAAGCACTTTTAGATTTACCGGTTTATCGTCGTGCGCTCTCTGTGCTGCACAATTGCCGCCGACAAAAAATAACGCTGCGGCAATAAAAACCGAAGAGGGAACTCTATATCTATTTTTCATTGTTACCTTATAGTTGATTTAGGATGGGCTAAGTTAAAATTTTTTTTCTATACTTCAAGCGGCGAATTTCTGACCCGAATAAATTTAATAATGAGTTTACATGAATCCCTGGCGGGGACTTAAAAATATTCCGCGCAACATCTGGCTTTTGGCTTTCACTACCCTTATCAACCGAAGCGGAACGATGGTGCTGCCTTACCTTGTGTTGTACATGACCGAGAAAATCAGAGTCAGCCCGGCTGAAGCAGGATTAGTCTTGGCATTTTATGGTGCGGGCGGATTGATAACGGCGCCTTTTGTAGGAAAATTGAGCGACCGAATCGGTGCGCTGCGCATTATGAAATTTTCTCTCATTGCAACTGGAATTATGCTGTTCATGTTCTCGTTCGTTACAAATTATTATTTGATTCTTTTCATCACGCTTGTCTGGTCGGTTATCAATGAATCATTCAGACCGGCAAACCTATCGTTCATTTCTAAAGAAGTTTTACCGGAACAGCGGAAAACTTCATTTGCTCTTAACCGCCTTGCCATCAATCTCGGTATGAGCATCGGTCCGGTTGTGGGCGGATTTTTGGCAGCGTTAAATTTTTCGTTCTTGTTTTACGTTGACGGCATAACATCTTTGATTGCCGGTATTTTTCTCATCCTTTCGCATATCAAACCCGAAAAAGAAACTAAAGCCACAGAGGAAAAATTAGATGAACCGGAATCGGATTCATCCATAAAACATCACAGCATATTTCGCGATAAAAAGTTTTTAATCTACATGCTTGCTTTAGTCCCCGTTGAAATGGTTTTCTTTCAGCACATAGGCGCGCTTCCGTTGTATTTGGTTCGCGATCTGAAATTTGTCGAATCAACTTTCGGAATGCTGATGGCAATCAATACCGTGATAATTATTTTTATCGAAGTACCGCTTAATAATTTTATGTCGCGTTGGGATGACCGGAAACTGATTGCCGTCGGTGCGCTGCTTTGCGGCTTAGGTTACGGTCTCATGGTTTTTTCCAGCAGCATACTTCTCATAATTTTTACAGTAGTTGTCTGGACATTTGGCGAAATGATTTTTTTTCCGTCAAGCGCTTCTTACATAGCGGAGATTTCTCCCGAAGCAAAACGCGGCGAGTACATGGGCTATTTCCAAATGACATTCAGTTTTTCCATGATGCTGGGTCCATGGCTCGGTACAATCGTGCTGGATAATTTCGGGGCAAATGTTTTGTGGATCGGGGCTTTCATCTTCGGTGGCTTTTCAACCGGTGTATTTCTCAAACATGGCAATAAGAGCTCGAAAACACACTGAATTTCATGCTATTCCAGACGGTGATTTCCGGTTTTGAACAAAAAAAGTTTTTATTTCTTTAAAGCTTTCATGCCTTTGTCTATATTTCCTCACCAAACAATTTTTAAGAAAGGAGCTTCAAATGAAATTAAGAATTATAACAACAGCGTTTGTTATGATGATTCTTTTCATCTTCTCATCT
>JAKAEE010000040.1:11754-26624 GCA_021820065.1 Bacteroidota bacterium
TCATCTTCTCATCTGCATTCGCTCAACAGGGTGATCAAGCAGAGATGATGAAGAAATGGCAGGAATACATGACTCCTGGTCCCGCCCAGCAATCGTTGGCTAAAATGGCAGGCGCATGGAAAGCCGAGGTTACAATCTTCGATCCCTCCGGAAAGGAAATGAAGTCTGATGGAACCGCCGATTACGAAATGATTCTTGGCGGAAGATATTTAAAATCAAACTTCAAAGGCACAATGATGGGAATGCCGATGGAAGGAATGGGACTCGACGCCTATGACAATGCTACTAAGGAATACATTAGCGTATGGATTGATAATTTCGGAACCGGCGTGATGTACATGAAAGGGAAAAGGGAAGATGCAACTCAGACAATCGTTTACCAAGGTTCAGCAACTGACCCGATGACCGGAAAAGATCAGCCGATGAAAATAATTATAAGAACGGTTGACGATAAACATTTTCAAATGCTGATGTTTAATATTGACGGCGATAAAGAAATTAAAACCATGCAGATTGATTATACAAGATCGTAATCTTGCTTGTGAGACTACATTTGAAACCCGGAGCGCAAATTGTGTCCCGGGTTTTTTATTTTAGAAAATTTATAAACGTGAATCTTCATCATCGTCAAGATCTTCATCATCAAACAATTCATCGTCATCAAGATTAAGATCTTCATCTACCACTTCGGGTTCCTTGTCTTCATCAAAGTCTTCTTCGCCATCTTCACTTTTAGCTGCCGGTTCAAAATAACTTGTTTCGGCATGATAGCTGTCGCGCGAAGAATAATTATCATCCATCCTATCCATCACCATTCCCATAAGCTCGTCGGTTAAGTCGGTTTTCATTTCTTTCGTTTCAACTTTCTTTTCCGATTCATATTTACCCCAGCCGACGTCGGTATTTTTCCATAACTCGGTAAGTGATTTTTTATCAAGCTTAGTGAGATGGGTATCAATTTCTTTTTCAATAATCTTAAGGTGACTCTGATCCCATGTGCTGTCATCGGCGAGCTGACTCTTCATGAAATCCCAGAACGAGCCGGATTTCTTTCCGGGAGCCGGAAACTTTTTAAGAGCAGCAATAACATCATTTGTGATTTTGTTCATCTGATTAGACACGTTTTCATCCTCTAAAAATATTCTCACTGAAAAATTAGCAAATAAAAATAAAAGTCAACACGAAGAAATTTCTCCTCTTTCTATTTATTTCAGAATCTAAAAGTTCCTTAAAAAATTAACTGAAGATTATTTACAATCTTTATATCTTTAATTGATTAAACTGCCCCTGTAGTTCAAAGGATAGAACGCGAGCCTCCGGAGCTCGAGGTGTGGGTTCGATTCCCGCCGGGGGTGCAAAAAAGTAGAAAGAGAAAAAATTCTGAAATTTCCACAACGAACTTATTACACTTTAAGCTGGCACAACTACAAAAATCGTAAGTGATTTGTAACGCTCACCTAGAACATTCTTCGATATGTCTAATCATTTCTTTTAGGACTGAGAATTAATTTTGCTATTCATTACAGTGCAATACCTACCACTTAAATCATCAATGAATAAGCTCTGAAAAGCCCGGCTCAAATCGGACGACTGGTGTGCTTTGATTTTTTTGTTTGCTTTTTTCTTTTAAGAATGATAACATATTTTTAAGATAACTCTGACTTAGGAGGATGTATGAAAATCAAATTGTTGTTTGTAGCGGTAGTATTATTTTCTGTTCTGTTACTCTCTTGTGACAAAATAAATTCTATCCTTAACGATAATCAAAACAAAGATCCCAACACAATTGCGGGTGAGACAAATCTTCCTTTAAATCAGGTTGGTAACACTGTTGCTACTTCAGTAGTGGTTGGCGGCAAGTCGTACAATATAGGGTCATCAATCAGCATTGTCAAAAGCGAAAATGGCGTTGCTACTTACAAAGTGACTGCCGATTTAACCAAATCTGCCGATCTGCAAAAAATTAACAATTATATTCCGTCATCATTTAAAGATGCTGCTGGAAAAATTAATGCTCAAATAAATTACAAGATTACTTCGGAAGGAATTCAAGATTACTTTAATAAAGATGGAAAGCCGCACACAATTGCAAAGTACGACTGTCAAGTTGGAGATATTTATCAAATGTCGAAGTCTGACGGTAAAACAATTACCAGGAAAGTTACCGCTGTTTCTACAACAGATGATTTTGCGTACTCCGGAATGTACATAAAGACTATAGCGACTGAACAAGATTCAAGGATCCCCGGCGTAAGAAAATTTGTTTATAGAACCAATCATAAATTTGGATTAGTTTATCTTGAAGCACAGCTCGAAGACGGTTCATCTGCCGGGACATATTTGTACCCGTCGAAATATTGATTAGCGAGGAAAGTTCTATCAGCGAGCAATTTTTACTACTACACCGCAATTATAGATTTGCAGGATGGATTCTGTTTTCTCTAGGTATAGTATTGTCCATCATTCGGTTTTATTACGGTATCAAACTGCAAATTCTTGATCTCAAAACTTTCGCAATCTATTCATCTTTCTTTGAGACAAAAACTTTTGTTGTCATCAGAAATAATTTGACGGAAGAAACTGCGGCGTTACTTGCTTTGGTCGGATTATTGTTTATCACATTTTCAAAAGAGGAAGAAGAAAATCAAGACGTATCCAATCTGCGATTACGCTCGCTCATAACTGCATTCTACGTTAACACTATTTTCCTGATCATTTCTATTTTCTTTGTTTTTGGAATCGGGTTTGTTGAAGTGATGATGGTAAACTTGTTTACCCCGTTTTTGTTTTACCTGATAATTTTCAAGTACAACATTCACAAGAGAACGACTTCAGAAAGAAATTATCCTTTGACTAAAGAAGAATAATTTTCCAGCTATGGAATTAATTGTAAATTGGATTCGCGATAATACAGCGTGGCTTTATACTAGAATCTATCAGAGTTCACTCTTCTTTTTTGATTATTGGTCATTAGTTCACATCTACAGCAGTATTGGGTTATTTATTCTTTTCACATTTTGGGGGATAAAACGCCGCTGGTTGTTACTATCACTAATCCTTGTTTCATATGAGGTAATAGAAATCGTATTAGTCTTTCTCGCGCTGCATCTATTCAAACCAGAAACTTTTAAAGATCAATTCACTGATATCGTTGTTGGTTATTTAGGCGGCTTCATAGGTCAGTATCTGCTTAAAGAAAAAAAAATGTTTAACTTACATTTGCTTCATCTTCCGCTTTACGTACACATAGTAGCGTGTTACTCCGCATTTACCGTGGCATTTGTGTGGGTAGGAAATTATCAGTATCACTACAACCAGCCGTTTTTCAATTCTCCAGGACTAAACTGGTGGGCGTTCGTTTTATGGTTCGTCGGTTTAATAGCACACAATGAATTTTATTTCTTCTTCAAACGTTCGATTAAAAATATTTATGTACGGTTATTCGTTTCATGGCTCTGGTTTTTTGCAGGATTGCTGGCGTTTGAATTTGTCGGCTATTACGTTTTGAACATTCGCAATATAAGTTATGGTGGTAACCCCGCACTTATTTTTGGTTTAATCCACGGCACAAAGGTGTTGTACGTGTTTTATTTAAGTGCCGCGCTGGTTTCAATTGCAATCTTTGAAATCTTCCACAAAATATTTTTTGTCGCAAGCCAGAAAGAGCTGGTAAGGATTCGGGATAGTGAAAAGCAATTTGCATAAAGCTGCATCTAAAATCATACTAATATTTATTTCTGCACTTTTGCTTGCGTGTGTAACCTACGGAATAGTTTACTATCTCTATTATCATTACAACGAAGAACTAACTGTTCGTCTTACCGGCGATGTTATAGTTATTAACGATCTAATTTCGACGATGTACCTTGTGAAAACCGACAAAGGTTACATCGCCATTGATACGGGGTTTGACAAAGCAATAGTTACAAGAGGTCTAGAGTATAATAGAATTAAACCGGAAGAGGTGAACGCGATTTTGATTACGCACTCCGATAAAGATCATCAGAATGTCGGCGACTTATTTTCAAAAGCCGACGTTTATTTTCCAAAAAAAGAAAATGAGATGATTGAACAAGGCATTCCGCGGTTTAGGTTTCTTCCTTTCATCAAAAATTCAAATTACTTTAAAAAGTACTCTCTAGTTAGCGACAATGATTCGTTTATAATTGACAACCGAAAAATAAAATGTATTTCTTTGACCGGTCATACACTTGGATCGATGGGATATATCATTGATGAAAAATATTTGTTTATAGGCGATGCGTTCAGAATCAAAGACGGAAAGATTGCTTTGCCAAACAGAAAATTTCTTGCGATGGATATCGGTCAAATGAAAAAATCAATTGAAAGGGTTGCAAAGTTGAAAGGTATTAAATACATCTTCAGCGCACACTCCGGTTTTACAGCCGATTTTGCATTTGCAGTTTCCAACTGATTTTTTTTCGTTGCATTAATTCCAAAGAAAATTGATATTTTGTTCCAACTAAAGAAACAGAAGAATTCTTGCCCCGTCTAAATCGGCGAGTATTTTCAAACAAAAAGCTGAAGGCATATCATGAAACCACTTAAACAGTTTTTGATTTTTATTCTAATCCTCCTCTATTTCCAACCGCTGGTGGCGCAAACCGAGGATAAATCCATTCTGAACTTGAACCGGCTTTTTAACAGCCGTGAATTTTCGGGAGATAGATTCGGTCCGGTACAGTTTATTGATAACGGGAAAAGTTATACAACTCTTGAGGCATCAAAAGATTCTGTTGGAGGAAGAGACATTGTAAAATATAATACCGAAACCGGCAACAGAGAAATTCTAGTCCCAAGTTCATTGCTAATTCCGGAAGGTTCAAAAGAACCGCTGTCAATCGACAATTACGAATGGTCGCCGGATAAAACAATACTTTTGATATTTACAAATACAGCACGCGTTTGGCGTTACAACACCCGCGGAGATTATTATGTTCTAAATCTCAACACACATAAACTTCTGAAGCTTGGTGGCAAAGCAAAACCTTCCTCGTTGATGTTCGCAAAATTTTCTCCAGACAACAAAATGGTAGGGTACGTCAGCGAACATAATCTTTATGCCGAGAACTTATCAGATGGAAAAATCACACAACTAACATTCGATGGTTCAACAACGACTATCAACGGAACATTCGATTGGGTCTATGAAGAAGAACTTGATGACCGAGACGGATTCCGTTGGAGTCCCGACAGCAAGCACATCGCATACTGGCAGCTCGATGCTTCCGGCGTAAAAGATTTTCTTTTGATCGATGATACCGATTCGCTTTATTCGTTCGTAAAACCTGTTCAATATCCTAAAGTTGGAACAACAAACTCCGCATGTAAAGTTGGTGTTGTTAGCGCCGACGGCGGACAAACCGTTTGGATGAAGGTTCCCGGTGATCCGAGGAACAACTACATCGCAAGAATGGATTGGGCTGAAAGTTCGGATGAAATTTCAGTTCAACATTTAAATAGACTACAAGACACACTTCAAGTTATGCTCTGCGGTATAAAATCGGGAGATGTAAAATCTATTCTTACCGATACCGATAAAGCCTGGGTTGATGTTGTTGACGATATGCATTGGTTCAACGAAGGAAAAGAATTTACGTGGGTCAGCGAACGCGACGGATGGCGTCACATCTATACCGTTTCACGCGACGGCAAAGTTGTAAAATTAATTACGCCCGGCAATTTTGATGTTATTGAAATCTCCTTAATAGATTTTGATGAGGGATGGATTTACTACATCGCATCGCCGGATAACGCAACGCAAAGATATTTATTCAGAGTTTCTTTAGACGGTAAAGGAAAGATCGAAAGAATCAGTCCGGCTGATGAAGTTGGAACGCACAGCTATCAAATTTCCGAAGGCGCTAAATATGCTATTCACACATTTTCAACCTCCGATAATCCGCCGGTAATTGATTTAGTAACGCTCCCCGATCATAAAGTTGTAAGAAAATTGGTTGAGAATAAATCTCTGTTCGAAAAAGTAAGCGCTCTCAAACGGCTGCCAACTGAGTTTTTCAAGATCGATATCGGAAACGGAGTTGCACTTGACGGCTGGATGATAAAGCCGCCGTCAGCCGCAGGCGGATTTGATCCTTCAAAAAAATATCCTGTGCTGTATTATTTGTACGGTGAACCCGCAGCACAAACGGTTCTCGATCGCTGGGGCGGCGCGCAATATCTCTGGTACTTAATGTTAGCTCAACAAGGATACATTGTAATAAGCGTTGACAACAGAGGAACGCCGGCGCCAAGAGGACGAGAGTTTAGAAAATATGTTTACGGAAATGTTGGCACCTTTTCGGCAAAAGATCAGGCAGATGCAATGTCGGCGCTGATAAAAAAATATAATTTTATTGATGCTGCAAGAATCGGAGTGTGGGGATGGAGCGGCGGCGCTGTTTCTACGCTGAACATGATGTTCCGCTATCCCGATATTTTTGCTACTGGAATGGCTGTGGCGCCGGTAACAGATGAACGTTTATACGACACAATTTATTCGGAACGTTACATGGGATTGCTGTCAACAAACGCCGAAGGATACAAAGAAAGTGCGGCTATCACTTATGCTCATCAACTCAAAGGAAATTTGCTTGTTGTTCATGGAACCGGCGACGATAACGTTCATTATCAGAATACTGAGCGCTTGATAAATGAACTGGTAAAGAATAACAAACAGTTTTCAATGATGGCTTATCCAAACCGATCGCACGGAATTTATGAAGGGCCGGGAACCAGGCTGCACTTGTTCACACTGCTGACAACCTATTTGGAAAAAAATCTTCCCGCTGGCGGAAAGTAATAACTTAGGGTTGCAATCAAATCCCCTCTCCGGAGGGGATTTTTTTTAGTTCTTTTCATTTGGAAATTCTCCTTTAGATTCACAAATTTTGATTAACATTTCCGCCGAAAGCGAGGAGTAATTTCATGCTTAAGAAACTCCTATTCACAGTCTCTGTTTTGCTAATCACAATTCTTCCGATCCATGCGCAAATCAAAATTGGATTTTTGAATATTGATGACGGTCTAACAAGAAACGGCGAGGTCAAAGCAGCTTACCAATTTTTAAAGAATCAACCCAATCTCTCCGTCAGTACTGTCAGCTATGATGACATCCTCAATTCTCAACTTTCAACTCAACAGTTCTCAATTCTTTGGATTCATCGACCGGATTCTTCTGAGTTGTCCAATCAAGAAACGAATGAAAAGTTTATCCGCGCATTGCAAAGCTATGTAAAGAATGGCGGCAGACTTTTCCTAACTCTTGATGCAATGAAATACTTAAACGCGCTTGGATTTGAGAAAGTTAAACCACAAGTAAGCTACGCAGATGCAATTGACGACGGTTACGGAAGAAAACTTGGTTTCCATTCTTTCCGTTCGCACCCGATCTTTAACGGATTGAACGGCGGCGCGTACATTTTTAATCCAACTACAGACATGAGAACGCGGCAAGTCGGATTCTTCGGCAGCTCCGTTCCGCAAAACGGAAATGTTGTTGCGGTTGACTGGGCTTACATAACCTTAAAAGAAGATTCCAAACTTGTGGTGGAATATAAAATCGGCAAAGGAAAAGTTTTGGCTTGCGGCACCTATACTTATTATGGAATTGAGAACAATAATCGTGCGCATCTCGAACTGTTCACTAAAAATTGTTTGAATTATCTTGCTGGAAAATTTGACAAGCAAAAAAGATATTATTGGAATTACACGTTGCCCAAAGTTCTTCCTTTCAACATTCAACGTTCTACACTCAACGCTCGCCAATCTTCTCCATCAAAACCATGGATAAGAGATACGGATTCAATGACGCTTGAAAATCCATTGGCAACTGAAAACTATTGGGATGTTGCAGGTGAGCGAATGCTGGTGATGGGCAAAGAGAAAAGCGGCATCGATGAAATTTGGGCGCATCCGTTCATGGCGCTTCGGGATTATGAAGTCGGCATTCGATTCTCAGCTAACGATTCAGTTCGCTGGTTAAAAAATCAGCCGTCGAAAATTGAAGTTCGTCCGGCATCGTTCATGCGGATTTACAAAATCGGAACCGCTCGTCTTACCGAAATTATAACAGCGTCAATCACAAAACCAGTTGCTGTTGTTCATTACGAATATCGCGGACTGGTTCGTGCAAAACTTGTCCTGAAATTCAAAAGCAACATGCGCTTCATGTGGCCCTATTCGGAAAACGCGCTCGGTTCGATTTACTATGCATGGAATACCAGCACAAACTCGTTTATAATTAAGGATGAGAGTGGAGACTTTTGCGTTGAAGCCGGTGCTAACAAAAAACCGTTTCAGCAATTGATCGGTCGTTTTATTGATTTTGAAAAGGTTGACTCGACATTCAAAGGTAAATCAACTGATAAATTTTTTGTCGGCGCGCTTGCTCAATATGATTTGAATGCTAACGACAATCTCGATTTTGTAATTGCGGCAACGAATGAAGGGATAGAAAAAACCGAAACCGCATTTAACAGTTCCATCAAAAATCCAGGAAAAGTCTTCATCGATGCAGAAAAAAGCACACTCGATTTTCTTAACCATTCATTGATGATTACAACCCCGGATAAAAATTTTAACGAGGGTTATAAGTGGGCGCTCATCGGCACCAACCGCTTTTTTGTTAACACTCCGGGAGTTGGGAAATCGCTCGTCGCCGGATATTCGACAACAGCAAAAGGCTGGGACGGCGGACACAAAGTCAACGGTCGTCCGGGTTATGCATGGTACTTTGGCCGTGACGGAGTTTGGAGCGGTCTCGCGCTTCTTGATTACGGTGATTTCGACAAAGTGAAATCCATGCTGGAATTTTTTAATCGATACCAAGACCTAAGCGGAAAAATATTTCACGAACTTACAACTTCCGACGCAGTTCATTATGATGCCGCCGATTCAACGCCGCTCTACATAATTCTCGCTGGAGAATATTTGCATCACACCGGTGATAAAATGTTCATAAAAGAAAATTGGTCGCACATTAAGCGAGCAATCGATTTTTGTTATTCAACTGATACCGACGGCGATCATTTGATAGAGAATACAAATGTCGGGCACGGATGGGTCGAAGGCGGCGGATTGTACACTGCACACACGGAAGTTTATCTCGCCGCGTGTTGGGCTTCCGCTCTGCGGGAAGCGAGCTACATGACTAAAGAAATTGGATTAGCTGAAGAATCTAAAAAGTACAATGCCGAATTTGAAACAGTAAAAAAAATAATCGACACTGATTTCTGGAATACGCAGACTAACTTTTTAAATTTCTCGAAGTTGAAGAATGGAAAATTCAATCCGGAGAAAACAGTTCTTGCTGCAGTCCCCGTTTATTTTGATATGCTTGACAGCACGAAAGCAAAAAATGTAATTGATGCGTATGCAGAAAATTATTTTTCGTCCGATTGGGGCGTGCGGATTCTGCGCGAGGACAGTCCCATCTTTAATCCGCGCGGATACCATACCGGCAGTGTTTGGCCTTTGTTCACCGGCTGGTCGGCGCTTGCAGAATTCAAATACGGAAATGATGTTCAAGGTTTCACTCATGTGATGGATAATCTTCTGGTTTATAAAAATTGGGAGCTTGGTTTCGTTGAGGAAGTTTTGAACGGCGCAGTGTACAAGCCATCGGGAGTTTGCCCGCATCAATGCTGGAGCGAAACGATGGTGCTTCAGCCCGCAATCGAAGGAATGCTGGGGTTGAAAGTTGATGCACTCAACAGCAAGCTGGAACTTTCACCGCGCTTTCCGGCAAATTGGGATTCGGTAAAAGTAGAAAGAATTAAAATCGGTTCTCAGAATGTTGACATGACCATGAAACGTGACCGCGAGAAAACGGTTTATAATTTTAAGACCGACAAAAATCGCTTGATCAAAATAAAATTCTCGCCGGCGTTCCCTCTTGGAACTGAATTCAAAAATGTTTCGCTGAACGGAAAACCGGTAAACTTTGAGAAGCTGGAACGTTCGGTTATTAACATTCAATTCACGATTGAGAAATCGGCGGAAATAATTGTGCATCACAAATTGGGAGTTTCAGTTTTACCAAATGTTGTTCTGCCGAAACCGAATGATCCGTCGCAAGGCTTCAGAATTCTATCTGACAAACTTGAAGGAAATATTTATTCGGTTATCGTTCAAGGTTTAAGCGGCACAACTCATTCGTTTGAAGTTTATCGTAACGGCAAAATTGAAAAGGTAGAAGTTCAGTTTGAGGAAAGTGATTCGAAATACTTGAATAAAACAATCGAGTTTAAGTTGGAATAATTATTGTGAATCTGCCGATGAATTTTCTGGAGTTGAAAATTTAAGCGGGCACTATTAAGTCTATCAGCGCCCGCAAAAATAAAACCGTTACGTGTTCACTAATTTCATCATCGATTCGGGGTATCTCAATCCGCTAACAGAACCTTTCGGCATAATGGAATCAATCTGCGCGAGTTCATCCGTAGATAGATTTATCTCAGCAGCAGAAACATTTTCATCAAGATGTTTTGCTTTAGTTGTTCCGGGAATCGGAATTATATCATTGCCTTGAGCCATCACCCACGCAAGCGCCAACTGTCCCGGTGTGATTCCTCTTTTTGACGCAAGCTCTTTTACTTTTTCAACGAGCTGTAAATTTTTTGCAAAGTTGTCGCCTTGAAATCGTGGAGAGAATTTTCTGTAATCGTTCGGTTCAAAATCATCTACAGTTTTAAAACGTCCCGTGAGGAATCCTCTTCCAAGCGGACTGTATGCAACCAAGCCAATTCCAAGTTCGCGGGTGGTCGAAAGAATTTCATCCTCCGGGTCGCGCGTCCACAAAGAATATTCCGTTTGCAACGCTGTGATTGGATGAACTTGATACGCTCTTCTAATTGTTTGCGGTCCGGCTTCCGACAAACCGATGAATCTGACTTTTCCTTCTTTCACTAAATCTGCCATAGCGCCGACAGTGTCTTCAATCGGAGTGGCGGGATCAACTCTGTGTTGATAATACAGATCGATGTAATCTATGCCAAGCCGTTTGAGAGAAGCATCGCACGCGGTTTTAACATATTCCGGTTTTCCGTTAATGCCGCGAACGTTCGGATCGTTTGTTCTAACTATTCCAAACTTCGTTGCAATTTTTAATTTGTCGCGCTTCCCTTTTATAGCTTTGCCAACAAGCTCTTCATTCTTGAAAGGACCGTACATGTCGGCAGTGTCTAAAAAATTAATTCCAAGTTCTATAGCACGGTGAATTGTTTTGATCGATTCGGAATCGTCGGCAGATCCGTAGAAATCCGACATGCCCATGCATCCCAAACCCAATGCCGAGACTTCCAAACCCTTCGCTCCTAATTTTCTGCTTTTCATTGTTTCCTCTAAGATTTTATTTTTTTGTGATTCAATCTACAAACTTCAAAAGTGAATTTTATCGATTCATCCTCTGTTATACAATTATATAGTGCTAAAGGTTCATGTTTTCACATTTATATTTATTTAAATTAGAATTGAGCATCAAAACGTTTTATTGGAGATAAAATGAAAAGACCGGACAACTTGGTCTTAGTGATTTTTGGCGCTTCGGGCGATTTAACGAATAGAAAACTCATACCGGAACTATACGAACTGGAAGAACAAAATCTTCTGCCGGAACATTTTGCCGTGCTTGGAATTTCCAGAACAAAAATGAACGATGAAGATTTCCGCACTAAGATGGAAGAAGGGATCAAAACATTCGGCGAAGCAACCGATGAGACAACGCTGAAAGGATTTCTCGGAAAGTTATTCTACCAATCAATCGAGATTTCTTCCCAAATGGAATATTCAAAAATTCACGAGCGCCTCCGGCAAATTCACGAACAGTTGAACACCGGATTCAATTTTATTTTTTATTTATCAACGCCGCCGAATCTTTATCCGGTTATTCCGCAATTTCTTGCCGCGCATCATCTCAACGATCAGACAAAAGGATGGAAAAGATTAATCGTGGAAAAACCGTTCGGCTACGATCTTCAATCTGCGCTTGAGTTAAACAAATCTTTGTTGAAAGACTGGCACGAAGATCAGATTTACCGCATCGATCATTACCTTGGCAAAGAAACTGTTCAGAATGTTTTGGTAACAAGATTTTCGAACGGAATCTTTGAGCCGTTGTGGAACAGAAATTATGTTCATCATGTTGAAATCACCGCGTCTGAAAGCATAGGCGTTGAAATGCGCGGCGGTTATTACGAAGGATCCGGCGCGCTGCGAGACATGGTGCAGAATCATCTTCTGCAGGTTCTGGGCATGATTGCTATGGAGCCGCCGACTTCATTCGACTCAAACGCAATCCGTAATGAAACGTTAAAAGTTTTTCAATCGCTGCGTCCGATGAAAGAAGGAGACATTGTAAACAATGCTATACGCGGCCAGTACATGGCGTCAAAATTCCGCGGCGAAAAAATGTTAGGTTACCGAGAAGAAGTTGGTGTCGATCCGAATTCGCGGACAGAAACTTATGCGGCGATAAAATTATTTGTTGATAACTGGCGGTGGGGCGGAGTGCCGTTTTACATCCGCACCGGTAAACGTTTGCCCACCAGAGTTTCGGAAGTTGTAATTCATTTCAAACCGACGCCGCATTATTTGTTCAGCACGTCTAAGAATAATAATTCCGCTAACCAGTTAGTTATCCGTATTCAACCCGATGAAGGAATACTTTTGAAATTCGGGATGAAAGTTCCGGGGCAAGGTTTCGACGTTCAGACAGTGAACATGGATTTTCACTATTCGGATTTATCAAACGAGAAAATTCCGGATGCTTACGCGCGACTTTTGCATGACTGTATGCTCGGCGATTCAACATTGTATTCGCGCGGAGATGCTGTTGAAGCTGCGTGGAAATTTATTTCTCCGATCCTCGACGCGTGGAAAAACGATCACGAGATTCCGATTTACGGCTATCCCGCCGGCACGTGGGGACCGGAAGTAGCAGATAGTTTAATTGAAGGTGAGGGATACACGTGGCGCTACCCTTGCAAAAATTTGGTAGATGACGGACTGTACTGTGAATTATGAATTGAGAATGGAGAATTGATCCCGATAAGAACCGTCGGGACGCAAAAAGCGCGGAATTGAAAATGGATGAGAGCGTTAAAATATTTTCATCGAAAGAAGAACTTGCGATAAAGTTTTGCGGTGAATTCTTTTTGCTTGCCGGAAAATATTCCGCGCAAAAAAGATTTTTCAACGTGGCTTTTTCAGGCGGAAAGACACCGGAAATAATTTTCAAGACGCTTGCCGATTACTACAAAGATAAAATCGATTGGCGGTACGTGAGATTTTTTTGGGGAGATGAAAGATGCGTCCCGCCAGACAATGCCGAAAGCAATTATGGAATGACGAAAAAATTCTTGTTGGATAGAATCAACATTCCACCGGAAAATGTTTACAGAATATTCGGCGAGAATAATCCACCAGATGAGGCGGTAAGATATCAAGAACAATTTCTAAAGCTATTCAACGGAAATATTGCTAATGCCAGGTTTAATTTGACAATGTTGGGTTTGGGCGATGACGGGCACACTGTATCGATCTTCACAAATAGTCTGCAATTGCTTTCAGTGAAAGATTTGTTCGCCGTCGCGGAACATCCTTCGACAAAACAAAAACGAATCACCGCAACCGGAAGATTGATCAACAATTCTGAAAAAATAATTTTTCTTGTTACCGGGGACAGCAAATCTTTAGTTCTGCACGAAATAATTGGAAGACAAAATAATTATTTAGAATATCCGGCAGCACACATTGAACCAACTAGCGGAACACTTGAGTGGTATGTTGACGAGAGCGCCGCTTCCCTCTTGAACAACAAGTAAACAACTTTTCTGATTTTAGATTAACTTTGCCAGGCAATTTCAAATTTTTATCGATGGAGAACCAATGTTAAGCAACAAAGATAATTTTAGTTTTACCGCAGCGGGTAATGAAACTTCGATCAGCGCGACGTTAAGCGAAATAAAGGATCAAAAAATCGTTGAGCGTATTTGGAATAAAGATTATACGGTTTGGAGCGAAAGTCCGACAGAAATTACAAACCGTCTCGGCTGGCTTCACAGTCCGGAACATTCTAAAGCGGTATTGGCGGAAATAAATAGATTTGTCGAAGAAATAAGGACTGAAAATTTTGAGAACGCACTTCTGCTCGGAATGGGCGGCTCAAGTTTAGCGCCGGAAGTATTTCAAAACATTTTCGGTTACAAAGACGGATATCTTAAACTCAGCGTTCTTGATAGCACCGACCCGGGCGCGGTTGTGAACATGACAAAGAAATTCGATCCGGCAAAAACACTTTACATTGTTTCAACCAAATCGGGCGGAACTGTTGAAACAATTTCCTTCATGAAATATTTCTACAATTTTGTTTTAAGTAAACTCGGCGCGGAAAAAGTCGCGAAACATTTTATAGCGATTACCGATCCCGGCAGCGGACTTCAGCAGATGGCTGAAGATTTGAAATTCAGAAAAATATTTTTGAATGATCCCAACATCGGAGGACGCTACTCTGCTCTTTCGTTGTTCGGAATTGTGCCCGCAGCGCTTGTTGGTATAGACGCCGAAAAAATCCTTGCACGTGCGGAATCGTCCGGAGTTGAAAGCAAAAATGAAAACAGCACAAGCGGAATCCTCGGCGCAATTATGGGAACGCTTGCAAACGTAAACGTTGACAAGGTTACTTTCGTCACATCGCCGCAAATCAATCCGTTCGGCGCATGGGTCGAACAACTAATCGCAGAAAGCACCGGCAAGATCGGCAAAGGAATTCTTCCGGTTGAAAGTGAGTCGGTAGAAGCGCCGGAGTTTTATTCCAACGATAGATTGTTTGTTTACATCAAATTAAAAAA
>JAKAEE010000115.1 GCA_021820065.1 Bacteroidota bacterium
CGTTTCCGGTAAAACAAAACTATTCGAAATCTGTTCGTTCTATTCATCTCTCATTGATGCCAATGATAAAAATCTTATTAACGCCTATTCATTGGATTTTATTTATGAACTGCTCTCCGAACTAAAATCCTTCACTCCGTTTTTTCAGAAGCCCGAAAAAACTGAATCGCTTCTTTCACTTCTTAACAAGATTAAACAGATCGACACTTTGAAATCTTTTGTAGATGAATTAAATGCTAACATCCTTCATATCGAAACCAGTCTCTCCCAACTGAAAAATATTTTGAATGGAACTGAGCCGGTTTCTCAAAAACAAATGCTCTCTTTCCCTCTTCTAGAGTCCGTTTCAAATATTAATCAGCAAGATTCTTTTGGTGTTCTTGAATCATTTAGCGTTAGAATCACAAAGAACAAAAATCAAAACAAATTCATATTTGTTCCTTCAGAGAAGAAAATTGAGGAACGATTATTACTGCAAGCTGAAAATAGTTTTCAGCTCGCATTGAATTATTTTCATTGGCACAAAAAAAGATTATCTAAGTTCCACGAAGTACTCATCTATTTTGAAAACCACACGGCTAGTTACGAAGGCAATTCATTAGGCGCGGCTCTTACCATCGCGTTCATTGAACGTCTCTCACTCATTTATAATTTACCTTACGTTACAAGAATCAAAGGAAATATCGCAGTTACAGGAGGTGTTGATGAAACAGGCAATATTATTTCCGTTTCCTCTGAAATGTGCCGGAAGAAAGTAGAACTAGTTTTCTATTCGGATATAGATACGTTTGTTGTTCCTAAAGCTGATGAAGAGCATGCAAGAAATAAAATTGCCGGGCTTAATAAATCTTATTCTAACCGGAAATTAAACCTTGTCGCTGTTGAAGGAATTTACGATCTCCTCAACCGTAGAGATTTGATTGATATAAAGAAACAGCCCGTTGTCGTTCGCGCAGCTAAAGGAATTAGAAAGAATTGGTTCGTTTCAACGTTGTCAGTTATCCTCCTACTAATCTTATCCTTTCTTTGGATAAATAACTACGACGACAACCCATTCACTTACGAGCTTGAACAAAATCAAATTGTTATTAAGAATAAATACAACCGCTCGCTATGGGAAATCGATTACCAAGGCGGAGGAGAATATATTAAGAAAATGAAGTGGGCACCTGCACTTGAAACATACTTCAGAATTCTAGATGTCAATGGCGACGGCAAAAATGAAATTCTTTTTTGCTATGCATCCAATTCAAAGTATTCAAATGCTTCGTACTCCGACGGATTAGTTTTGTTCAATTGGAAAGGTGAAATATTGTGGAGACGCGGTTTTCGAAAAGATTTATTTTCGCGACGAGAGCACCTTACGCCACCTTATTCCATAAGCATTTTTGACACTTTGAAAATCAATAATAACCCTTGTATCATTTGCTGTTCTAATAACGTCAATTCTTATGTTTCCGCAGCATACATTTTGGATCTTAGTGCTAACAAAGTTATAAGTGATACTCTTTGGAGCCCAGGTTTCATTAATGATATACGTGTTATTAAAGGAATTAATGGAAATGAAAAAGAAATTTTAGTCCTTTCGTGTAACAACAGCTTTCAAAAGAATTGTTTATCAAAACTAATGTTAAACGAGCTCAAAGGTCAGCTGCCGGTAACTAATGATTACAAATTTCTGAACATAAGGGAAGCAAAAGTTTTGAATTGTTTTCTCTTCCCAAATTCTGACTACAATTCATTTTCCAAACAAAGAATGAACGGTACAGTTTATAGAAGCTTAACTGTAAGTAAGGAAGCTAAAACAATTCGCTTTTCAATTAATGAAGACAGCTACGAAATTCTGGGCAAAGTATTTTACAACTGGCATTACGATACTAATGAATTCGAAATTTCAATAGGCAACGATTTCCGAGTTATGCGCGATTCTCTCGTTGCGCATGGGGAACTCCCGCTACCCTACACAGACACAAAAGAATACCGTGAAAAACTTAGAAAACAAATCTTGGCGTGGGACGGTGACAAGTTTATTCCATTGGATGAATACGTGACTAAAAGAGCCGCTCAAAAATGAACGGCTCTTTACTACTAACTAATCTTTCCGCTTATTTCATGAGAATTAGTTTTTTAAGTTGATTGAAACTTTTGCCATTAATTCCATCAGCGTTCAATTGATAAATATAAACACCGCTTGAGAGCCTAGAAGCATCAAAAGTAAAGGTATAAACTCCTGCGCTATACACCCCATCTGCTAACTCAGCAACTTCTCTACCTAAAATATCATAGACCTTTAGAGATACACGTGAATCAACAGGCAAACCAAACTGTATTTGTGTCGTAGGATTAAATGGATTCGGATAATTCTGAGTCATAGAAAATTCTGTTGGAATTATATCGTTGTTATCCGTCTCACCAGACTTGAATAATTTTTCTTTAGTGATGTCTCTTAAACTCTGCCATCCTTTCTTTAACTCTTCGATTGATTTCGAATATTCCGCCTTATCATATTTCTCTTTTGCCTGCGTTATGCTTTGATCTGAGTCGTCCAGTCTTTTCTTAATTTTCTTACAATCGTTATTCTTCGCATTATCCCCGCACCCCTTTTGATTGAATTTTGTTTTAGATTCGTTTAAATAAGTAACAACAATATTTCTATCAGCATTATAAATATGAGTAATAATGTCTAATACATTTGGTCCAACAGATTTCAGTGCTTGATTTGTCGTTCCTACATCTGTTTTCAATTTCATTAAATCTTCAACTGATTGCTTTGTAGCTTCGAATACTTTCTGCCCTTGATCAGAAAGATGAGAATCATCCACCCAGTATTTCGGATTTTGGCTGTCTGTGAATGAATTAAGCGCGTCTGTTACAATTTGTTGAGTTTCGCCAGTTGTAGTTGTAGATAAATTTTGTAGAGATGTTTGTGCAGTTGTATTTTCATATTTTATGGTATAGACTTTATCGGCCAACGGAGTGATTCCAGTTACACTGGACATAATTCCATAAACATTATTTACAGTTGCACTCACTAAGTTTTGTTCTAGATTAAAAATGTGATTATCTCCGGCTGGATTTTCATAAGGGATGAATCCATTGGGGACAAAATTGATTACATAAGCATATTGAGTTTTTAAAGGTGAATAAGCGTTGAATGTCAAGGTATTAGAATACACTCCATCGGAGGCTGCTAAATCTCCATGTGTACCATCATCGTACATAGGCATCATCTCAGCACTTGTATTATCCATCCACCCGCTCCAGCTTAATGGCAATGTAGAACCCGTTAGATGGAGCGTGTTGATTTGATTTGGAAGTGGATTGCTCCAAACATCGTGACCGCCCTTTGTATCTACCTCCATAAGTATTTCAGTCGGAGAATTCGTCAATTGATCAAATGTCAAATCATTAAACATTCTTTTTATAACAATCTTTCCATTATCAAAATCTTGTTGCGTCATCTGATATGTTCGGTTTTCCCCATCTTCCCAGGTGCCATGACCAAAGGATAAATACCAATATTTGTAGTCGGGGAGTTTATCTCCTAAACGCAAACTTTGTGTAGCTTCATAATAATAAATGTTTCTATTATTAGAATCTTGCTGCATTGTGACTCCTGGGCCCCAACCAAAATCACCTCCTCTTAACTCAACATAATCTGAGGAAGGATTAAATCTTCCACCAAGAATTTCAATTTCCATATTGCACTCGTAGTGCACTAAAATTTCCGATAGCGGGGGTAATGGAACAGGTGAATCAGAGCTATAAGTTGCGCTCACTATCTGTCCGTGATTTCCTTTTGTGCTTGCATCATAAACGGTATTTCCGCTTCCTTCATTGAATTTCCACAATCCTATCGTTTGACTATCAGTTTGAAAATCAATCTGAGGATTAAAATCGCCATTATACCTTACGGTATTAGATAACCGAACTTCATCAGCATCTCCTTTGTAGTGAGTGCGATTATTATTGGGATCGCCATATAACCCAATTCTCGTCTTCAGATTACCTCCTGTTTGCCAAAGTTCTACTGATGGAATTTGCCTGACCCCAGATAGTTTTCCGTTAATAAATATTGAAATGGTTTTGGTTGAACTATTAAATGTTCCAGCAATATGAGACCATTGACCTGCAACGAGGGATTTTGATGACGTAACTCCATTCCATTGTTGAATTCCAGATACATTTAGATCAACAGCTAGGTAAACTGATAAATTATTTTGGTTAATCCCGAAACTAAACTCTCCAGTTGAGCCCTGATAAAAGAAATCATTCCAATTAAAATTTGGGTTATCGATATTATAGAAAGGTTTCACCCACGCCTCTATAGTAAATTCACCCGGAGTTGTTTGTATCAAATCGTTTGGAAGTTCTACATAGTCATCTACTCCATCGAATGATAAAGAATAATTGTTTTCTTGAGTAGCGGTTACAAATTTCCAAGCTTGTGTCCAGGGTGTTTCACCCCATAATGTATTTGCTTTGACTCGCCAGTAATAAGTTGAACCCGCATTCAAATTTGATATGTAATAATTGTTCTGATTTACATCATTTAGATCGACAACGTTCTGTGTGAAGTTCTGTGACAACGAAACTTGTAGATGGTAGCTAATTACCTGTCCAACAAAATTCCATCTTAGTCCTAAAGCTAAAGGCGCATTCTGCGAACTGTCTGCGGGAAGTTCAAGAGATAGAGAGTTCAGCGCAGTTTCATTACTATAAGTAGCACCTATTATTTTGCCGTGATTGCCATTCTTGCTTTCATCGTATGTTACATTACCGTCACTTTCGTTAAATCGCCAGAGCCCAAGAGTATTCTGATCATTTCCGAAATCGAGTTGTGGCACAAAATCAGTCGTATATCGAATATTGTTGGATATTCGAATATTATCTACTAAGCCTTTAAAATACTCGTTACCACTTAAATATCTGCCTATGTAAGAGACAAAAGTATTCGGCCTTTGTATCAAGTAATTATTCGACACTGAATTCTCACTGACAAATTTGCCGTCAACATAAACTCTCATCTTTCCAATTATGCGATCATATGTAGCCGCAATATGGTACCATTTATTCGGAACAATAGTGGGCGCAATTCCTACTCCGTACCACTTACCATCTGGAAGGTCAGTGGTATTTACTGCAAGCCCAGCAAAATTATTAGGTCCTCCAACAGTTAATGAAAACTCTGCACTTTGAGCTGTGTAAAATAACGGCGGAGGGGGATTATATGTATATGGTAAAGGTTTTACCCAAGTTTCAATTGTAAATTGATCTGGATTAGGGGCTATTAAACTCCCAGGTAATTGCACGTAATTGCTTACTCCATCGAGATAAAGTGAAAAATTACTCTCTGAACTTTTAGTATTGAATTTCCACGGAATTGTCCAAGGTGTCTCACCCCAAGGTGTGTTTGCTTTGACCCGCCAATAATAAGTATGCCCTGCACTCAATCCCGAAATGAAATATTTCTTGTCAAGAATATTATCATTTTCAACAACCACGTTA
>JAKAEE010000116.1 GCA_021820065.1 Bacteroidota bacterium
CAAGTTTTGTTACAATAAAAGTATATGATGTTTTAGGTCATGAAATAACAACATTGGTAAATGGAGAGAAACCGGCTGGCAATTATGAAGTGAAATTTTCTGTAGAGACTCGCCGCGGCGAGTCTTTACCCAGCGGAATATATTTCTACAGCCTGCAAGCTGGAAGTTATTATGCAGTAAAGAAACTGGTTGTGTTAAAGTAATCTGCAGTACTTATTAATTCCATTTCAAAGACCTTCAAGGTTTGTACATTCTAATTTCACATAAAACCTTGAAGGTCTATTTTACTCGGGCGCTCCCGAAGTAAAATTCTTCGTAGAGACTCGCCGCCCGTCGAGATTATGTCTCGCCGAGGCTGACAGCGAGTCTTTACTTAATTACGGAATTGAATAAGTCAATATTTGTCCTTAGATTTTACAAGGAAAAGCAATTAAATAATAAGAAGTAAGAGACGTTCCAATGCCCGCGACAATGAACCTTGATATTAACCAGATTAAGAAATTAATAACACAGTTTAATGATGATGAAAAACTTGAACTGGCAAAATATATGGATAAGCTTACGCTTAAAGATAGATTTGAAAAATTATTTAGATCAATTAAGGAAGTCCCCTTAACTTTTGAAGAAATAACCGCTGAAGTTGAGACGGTAAGGGAGCAGCAACATAAATATCATTCTTCAAAATCCAAATGAGAATTGTTATTGATTCTAATATTTGGATCAATGTTTTTATCAATAATGATTCCCAATCATTTATCAAAAAAATATTAGATCGAGAAATCGAGATCATTTCTTCGAGCCGCCAGGTAGAAGAAGTTTCGAACGTACTTTCCAGACCAAAAATTAAGAATGTTATAGCTCATGAACTGATTGAGGAGTTTTTAATATTATTCTTTAAGTCCGTGGACATTGTAGAAACTAAAATTAAGATTAAGGTTTGTCGTGATGAAAAGGATAATTTTATTCTGGAGACTGCAATAAGTGGTAGTGTAGATTATATTGTAACAGAAGACAAAGATTTACTTGTATTAAATCCTTATGAAACCGTGAAGATTGTCACTGCTAAAGAGTTTTATAAAATAATATAATTGATGCAGCACTATTACCGTTCAAAGACCTTCGAGGTTTTGTATATTCTAATTTCACATACAACCTTGAAGGTCTATTTTACTCGAATGCTGTTTAACAAAAATAATTTTTGTATCTTATTTAAAGAAAATATTTTTAATAAGAAAGAAAGGTTTATGAATACTATATTCCAAATCAATTCCGACGAACTTGACAATAGATTCATTGAATCTATAAAAGCGCTTTTTAAGAGTAAGAAAATTATTATCTCTGTCTCGGAGGATATTGATGAAACCTCTTACTTATTGCAATCAGATAATAATGCTAGAAGGTTATTTGATGCCTTAGATGACGTTAGACAAAACAAAAACTTGATTACAGTCAATTCAATTGATGAATTAGAAACCCTCGTAGACAATGCGAAAAATAGTTCTAACTAATTCAGCGCTAGAAGATTTAGTCTTTTGGTAAAAGAATGATGCTAAGACAATCAAAAAGATTTTTAACCTTATAGTTGATACCCAGAAAAGTCCATTCGAAGGAATAGGAAAACCCGAAGCGCTAAAGCATAACCTTGCTGGTAGTTGGTCAAGAAGAATAGATGAAAAGAATCGTCTTGTTTACAACGTAACTGACGATGAAGTGATTATCATCTCTTGCAAATTCCATTATTAACAAAGATTGCTATTCATAGCCAGAATAAAGTTTGATGCCCCAAAACAATCCCATGTTCAGCTGAGTGTTTGAGACGCATCATCCCGCAAAAATAACGGGACAAGCCGATGCGTCTTCTACAGAATTCAAAAATTCATTTCATAATTTCTTTTAACTGCTTATCATCAACTTTTAACAAGCCGTTTGGAATCAATCTCGGTGTCAGTGTTTTCCAGTTTTTGTCTTTAGCAAAAACTTCTTTGAACATCGGCAGCGCTTCTTTTAATCTTCCGTTATTCGCAAGCGTAACAGCCGTCCAATATTTCATTTCCAAATTATCCGGAAACATTTTCATTGCAGCAGAATATTCTTCCATAGCTTTAGCCATGTTGTTTTTCTCGGTTTGCAAATCGCCGTTGTTCATGTGTTCGTATGCGCGGTGAACTTTGAGAAGTCTTTTCAACTCAACAAGCGGATTTGGACTGTCGTCAACGCGGAGGTCAACCAATTTATCTTCCCAAACTTTTCCCGTGGACTTGCCGCGGAACACCAGCATTGCAGCCGATTGTTTGCCGCGAATATCTCCGCCGGCTTTCTGTGCCGCTTCAAGCGCGGTTAACATTCTTTCTGCTAACGGACCTTTGGAATTCTTAAACGCTTCCGCCATAGCCGGCCAAACTTTATCTGTTGACATCAAATTTGCCTGAACTGAAAATCCGTCACCAACAATATTGCCCGCCGGTTGAATACATTTCGATCCGGTGTAAGATGCGGCGCGACCTTTTGAATCGAGAACAGCGAGCTGACGAAAATCTCTGCCGTCGTCGCTCTTGATCAATTCATCAACTACTTCTTGCGGACTCATTCCTTTCTTCAGCAGTTCCAATCCGCGCGGACCGAATGACGCATTGACAAACGATTGAGTCGCAATTACTCCGACTCCCGCTTCACCCCACGTAACCGACGTTCCAACTGAAAACCAGTGAGACTGAACTGCAACGCCCATATCGCCGGTCTGAGGATCGAACGCAACAATAGAGTAAGTATGGGCAAGCGGGGAATCTGATTTGTAGAATTGAGCGTTGATAATTGAGAATGGACCCGCTTCGGCTCGCGCCTCGCGAGGCGAGGAATTGAGAATTGTGAATAAAAGAATGAAAAAATATCTAAACAAAATTTTTGTTTTCATTTTTGTCCTTTTCAAAAAATTCTAAATAGAATTTAGAAATTATCATCCACAACTGACAGCTAAAAACTGACCGCTGGTCAGTTTGCTTATGAATTCCAATGCGCTTATTTTCACGACCCATAATCAGAAAACTCAGTCCAAGGAGATAAAATGAAGTTAACCAAGATGTTATTCTTTTTGCTGTTTGCCGTAACAATAATTAATGCTCAAACAAAGACAACCAAGAAAGACAAAAAGCAGGCCGAAGCTGCTCCAAAATCCGCGATAACAATAACTACTCAAGATGACACAGTTAGTTACGCCATTGGTCAGAGCTTAAGCAATAATTTGAAAGATCCGTCGATGAATATAAATTTCGGCGTACTTATCGAAGGATTACAGGACGGGCTTACCGGTCAGAGTAAAATCTCTGAAGCTCAAATGAAAAACGCCATGAATGCTTTCAATCAAAAAATGATGGCGAAACGCACAGCCGACTTGAATGCGGTGAAAGAGAAAAACAAAAAAGCCGGCGAAGAATTTTTAGCCGAGAACAAAAAAAAAACCGGAGTAGTAACTCTTGCCGACGGACTTCAGTACAAAATATTGGTAACTGGAACCGGTCCTTCTCCAAAAGCAACGGACAAAGTTAAAGTTAATTATAAAGGAACTTTAATTGACGGCAGAGTATTCGACAGTTCATACGAAAGAAATGAACCGGCATCTTTTCCGCTCAATCAAGTTATTAAAGGATGGACTGAAGCGTTACAATTGATGCATGTCGGCGATAAATGGGAATTGTATATTCCTTCTGAGCTTGGATATGGAGAAAACGGAGCCGGTAATATGATTGAACCGAACTCCGTTTTAATTTTTGAAGTGGAACTTCTGGAAATCCTTCCGAACAAATAATCAAATTTGTGGAGCGAGAGATTCGGCATTGCCGGTCTCTTGCTCTTGAATATTATCAACAGAAACTTTTACAACTACTTTCTTAACCGGTTTTGGAATATTTATAGATAAACCCGGCATGTGAACGTCCGTCGGATAAAAAATTGCAAAATAACCTTCATCTACAAGAAGAAAATTTCCATCCCCCTTATAGAGCGCGCAATCTTTATCAGCGTTATACTCTTCGATAATAATTACTTTTTCAAATTCCGTAGCACCCATTTTTTCTCTTCCGGATGCAACGTATTGAATATCAATATATTTTTTGTGCGCTTCCCACTTTGCGGAACTTAACGGTTTCGTATCGTAAGTCTGAACAAGCGCAAAAACATTCTCGCCGTCAATTTCGTATTTACCCGGTTCAACAGAAGAGAAATCCGTATCCGCAAGGTATTGAAGCGCCTTTTGAAATTTTTCTCCAAGCGGAAAATAGAGTTTCGCGTTTTTGATTTTATCGAATACCATAAGGCCTCGGGATTAGTTTTTCATTTTTAGAATACTACAGCTTAAAGAACGCGCCTACCATTATAACATAAAAATTACTTTTAAAACTTGTTGCGCTGGAAAGACTTAGGAAAACATATCTGATATCGCCGGCAAGAATGAAACTGCCCAGCGGCAATTCCGCACCCGCGCCTACATGGTAACCCATGCTGTTCGACGTTTCGGCTTTGAGCGAGGAAAGACTTCCTGAATAATCAATTTTTGTATTGTACCAACCAACACCAACTTCGCCGTGGACTATAGGTAAAACATTTATGAACCCGGTGAGCATGATCGGATAAGTCTTTGCTTTGATGTCGCCGTTATGATACTCTTCCGATTTATAATAGATCGATCCTTCCACACTTAGCCCTATAAAATTTACGCGCAATGCGGCACCCGGCATCATAACTGAATTATCTGAATCCGAAGATTTTATAAAACCAAGCTGCGGCCCAAACGCGACACTTTGCGCGGACAGCAATGACGAAAATGAAATCAGTAATACCAAAGTGAACAACATATTCTTCTTCATAAGAACCTCGAATATTTGCGTTATAATTTATAAAAAAGAATCATCAATAGTTTCAAGCCGCCTTTTCTACTTTAGAACATTCAGTTCGATGTGAGAGGGATACTTTTCAGAGAAATAAACTCTGTTGAACGCTTTCTGAAAATCACTTTCTTTTGCGCTGTATATATCAACAAATTTTTGCGGGTTGCGGTCGAAGAATGGGAAGAAACTACTCTGAACCTGAACCATGATTTTGTGACCTTTCAAAAAAGTATGGTCGATGTCGTTCAGATTTATTTTTACTTCAGCCACCTTATTGGGAACAAACGGTTCCGGCTTTTCATAACTGTTTCTAAATTTTCCGCGCATGATTTCATACCGAAGCAGTCGTTGGTATCCGCCCATCTCCACATTGTCGGGATTAGGATCCGGATTTTTCGCGTCGTCGGGATAAACATCAATCAACTTAACAACCCAATCGGCATCAGTTCCGGTCGTTGAAACAAAAAGATCAGCTTTGATTGGTCCGCTCACCGTTACGTCTTTATCAAGCGGTTCGGTCTCATAAACAAGAACATCGGGGCGAACGGCAGCGAAACGCTGATCGTCATCCATGTAAGGTCTCCAGTACATCTGCTGAGAATCATGAAACTT
>JAKAEE010000117.1 GCA_021820065.1 Bacteroidota bacterium
GCTCTCTCATATTGCGTTGAAAACAATTGTTTCATAAGTTTGCATCACTTTATTAAACGAGGTTGAAATGAAAGCTGAATGTCCGGTATGCGGCGCACAAATTGAACTTGCTGCCGATGCTGTGCAGGGTGAACTGATCGAATGTCCCGACTGTGGAACTGAACTTGAAATAGTAACTGTAAATCCTCCCAAAGTTCAAGAAGCACCTCAGGAAGAAGAAGACTGGGGAGAATAATTTGATCTGGGTTTTAGATTCCACACTTCGTGAGGGCGAACAAACACCCGGTGTATATTTTGATAAGCATATCAAACTTGCAATTGCAAATCTACTTGAAGAAGTTGGTATAGATATAATCGAATCCGGTCACCCGATGGTAACGCCGGAAATTCATGCCGCTGTTAAATCAATCGCTCAAAAAGGTTACAAAGCCATCGTTGGCGCTCACTCAAGATCGCTTCAAAGCGATGTTGATCTTGCACTCGAATGCGGCGTAGGTTTTCTCGGAATTTTTTATTGTGTTTCTGATGAGAGACTAAATACAGTTTTCAAAAAAGATTTAGATCAAGCGATTACTCAAATCACAGATGTTATCAAATATGCAAAATCGCAGAATCCAAAATTGCTGATCCGTTACACGCCTGAAGATACAGTTCGATCACAATTCGAAAATGTTGTGAAAGCTGCAACCGCGGCAGTTGAAGCAGGCGCGGATATAATCAGCGTTGCCGACACAACCGGTTACATGGTGCCGGGAACAAAACGCAGCATGTACGATTACATCTCCAAATTGATTGAAGAGCTCGATAAGAAAAATCTTCATCCTAAAATTGCCGTGCACTGCCATAACGATCGCGGACTTGCGCTTTCGAACGCACTCGATGCTTATCGCGCTGGTGCCAGTATAATTGATGCTGCCGCTTTAGGTCTTGGCGAAAGAGCAGGCATCGTTGATCTTGCTCAGTTGCTGGTTGTTCTTACTGTTGATTACGGAGAGAAACGCTGGAACTTAAGTAAGCTAGTCGAATTGTACGAGTTAGTAAGCAAACATTCGGGAATCCCGATCCCGGCAAATTTTCCGATAACCGGGAAAAATGCTTTTACACACTGTGCTGGAGTTCATACTCATGCAGCGTCTATCAATCCAATGCATTATGAAAGTTTGAATCCGGAAATTCTCGGAAGACAAAGAACATTTTCGCTCGATCACATGTCGGGCATTGCATCGCTTCGTTATGCTTTGAAATTAATTAGTGAAGAAGGATTGGATGATGCACATCAGCATGATGTATTGCATGAAGTCAAATCAGTTGGTCAACGAGGAAGAACTGTTGATCTTGCCGAACTTAAACACATCGTTGATGCAGTTAAACATCATAAGACTTACAATAGCTGAGATGAAACTTCTCGGCTCTACTTTTATAATAATGATCTAGGAGTAAAGAAAAATGAAAATTGGATTGCTTCATTCGTTGATACGCAAGGATGAGAAGTTTTTAATAGACGAGTTTAATGCTATTAAAGGTGTAGAACTTGTAATGATCGACGATCGTGAAATTACTTTTACTCTTGGCAATGATCATTTTGATCTTGATGTTGTTGTTGAACGCTGTATCAATCACTCCCGTGCATTGCATGGTCTTAGACTGTTTGAAGCTGCCGGAATAAAATGCGTTAACTCTTTTAACGTGGCAACAATCTGCGGTGATAAACTTTTAACATCGGTCGCGTTAGCTGAAAATAAAGTGCCGCAGCCGGAAGTTCGTGTTGCATTCACGGAAGAATCCGCGCTTAAAGCGATTGAAGAAATGGGTTACCCGGTTGTGTTGAAACCTGCAGTCGGTTCATGGGGAAGACTGCTTTCAAAAATTAATGATCGCGATGCTGCAGAAGCAATTCTCGAACACAAAACCGTTCTCGGTTCATATCATCATTCGATTTTCTATATTCAGAAATATGTTGAGAAGAGCGGTCGAGACATCAGAAGTTTTGTTGTTGGCGACAAATGTATCGCAGCTATTTACAGAACTTCGCCTCACTGGATTACAAACACAGCGCGCGGTGGGTTGGCTACAAATTGTACGGTAACACCGGAGCTGAGCGAGTTATCACTGAAAGCTGCAAAAGCTGTTGGCGGAGGAATTGTTGCAATTGATGTCTTTGAAACCAAACAAGGTTTGATGGTTAACGAAGTGAATTATACGATGGAATATAAAAACAGCATCACAACTACCGGTGTGAATATTCCAAAACACATGGCTGAATACGTTGTAAAAGTTGGAGAAGGTAAGTAATGGAAAAGGTGAAAGTTTCCATTGTTGGCGCATCGGGTTATACCGGCGGCGAACTCATGCGGTTGTTGTTATTTCATCCGAATGTTGAGGTGAATCAAGTTACGTCGGAAAGTTATACGGGAAAATTCGTTTACAAGATTCACCCGAACTTGCGCAAATCAACTATGTTGAAATTTGTCTCTGCTACAGAACTTGAGTCGTGCGATCTTCTCTTTTTGTGTCTGCCGCATAACAGTTCGCAAAACAGAATTGATGAATTCAAAAAGCTGGCGCCAAAGATTATAGATTTAAGTGCCGACTTCCGTTTGAAAGATGTTGCGGAATATGAAAAGTGGTACGGACATAAACATGCTCGTCCGGAACTGCTGAATGAATTTGTTTACGGAATCCCGGAACTTCACCGCGAGGAAATGAAGAAAGCAAATTATATCTCCAGCGCGGGTTGTAACGCTACTGCAAGTATTTTAGGTTTATACCCGCTTTACAAAAATGGTTTAGTGGAAATTGATAGAACGGTTATTGAGGTTAAAGCCGGATCGAGTGAAGGCGGAAATAAAGTTAACGAAGGCTCCCATCATCCTGAACGAAGCGGCGTTGTGCGTTCTTACATGCCCACTCAACACAGACACTCTGCCGAGATTTTGCAAGAGCTTGGATTCGGACAGAAAATCACCGTGCATTTTTCTGCAACAGCAATTGATATCGTGCGGGGTTTACTCGCTACATGTCACGTTTTCTTGAAAGAGAATTTGCAAGAGAAAGATATTTGGAAAATTTATCGCGAAGCTTACGGTAATGAACCGTTCATTAGAATCGTGAAAGAGAGTGAAGGCATTTATCGCTACCCGGAACCGAAATTATTAGCCGGTACAAATTATTGCGACATCGGTTTCAAGAAAGACGAATTCTCAAATCGAGTTGTTGTGATCAGCGCTATAGATAATTTGATGAAGGGCGCTGCCGGACAGGCATTGCAAGCGTTTAACCTGATGCATGGTTTTGATGAACGAACCGGACTCGAATTTCCGGGACTTCATCCGATCTAAAAATGTCATTCTGAGTGTCCTGACTTGTCGGGAAACGAAGAAACTCTTAATCATAATCTTACTCAATTGAGATTAAGATTACGAGCAAGAGTAAGAGCAAGAATAAGATTTCGGCGAGCTAAATCGAGCCGAGCAAGATTATAAATAATATGTGCAGACTACTTTACGTTAATTCGAAACAACAATTTGCGATTGAAGATTATTTGAAAAAATTTGCTTTGATTGCACGCAACAGCAGAGAATTTCAAGGACACGGCTGGGGATGCGCTTATCGTGTAGATAACGATTGGAAATTTTACAGAAACGTAAAGCCAATTTGGGAAGATGATTTTACAAAGTTTGGAGTTTCAAACCGATTGATTGTTCATGCTCGGAGCGCATTCAAAGATGAAGGAATAGCGGTTGAAAACAATATGCCGTTCGATGACGAGAAAAACATTTTCATTTTTAACGGTGAACTGCGCGGCGTGAAAATAAAAGAAGAAGGTAGAATCGGCGCAGAAAAGATTTTCAATTATATAAAGCGGTTTGACAAAGGAAGTATAAAAGAAGCAATTAACAAGGGAACGGAAATCATAAACAAAAAATCGAAATACGTTCGAGCGATGAACATTATCTGGGCAGATAATGAAGCAGCTTATGTTTATGCTCAGTTTAATGAGGACGAGGATTACTTTACTATGTATAAGTATCAAAATAAAAATACCGTTGCAGTGTGTTCTGAAAAATTTCCCGATGAAAACGATTGGCTGCCGATTTCGAATAATTCGTTAACGGAGATCCCATGCTTCTAATTAAGATAGGCGGCGGAAAAGAACTGAACTTGAAAGGTATCGCGGCTGATCTTGCCACTGTAAATGAGAAATTCATAATTGTTCACGGTGCAAACGCGCTCCGTGACGAACTTGCGAAGAAACTTGGCTTTGAGAAAAAAGTTGTAACATCACTTTCCGGTTACGATTCGGTTTTGAGTGACGAAAACACAATTGATCTAATGATGATGGCATACGCCGGAGTGAGGAACAAACGTATCGTAGAATTATTGCAGCAAAATGGTGTAAATGCCGTGGGACTTTCCGGTGTTGATGGAAAAGTTCTTCAGGGTAAACGCAACAGCGGCATTAAAGTTCGTGAAGGCGGCAAAACTCTTTTGCTTAGGGATTTTTCCGGCAAACCTAAATCGATTAATAAACAACTGTTAGATTTGTTACTTGAAAATGGTTACACGCCGGTTCTCAGCGTTCCATTGATTGATGAAAATAATTTCGCGATCAATTCTGAGAACGATGATATAGTTGCGCTGCTGCAAAGCGAATTTAAAGCTGAAAAAATTATTTCCCTCATTGAAGCTCCGGGCTTTCTGCTTGATAAGAATGATCCGTCATCGTTGGTATCAAAAATGTCGAAGTCCGAACTAGAAGCAATGGAACAAAAAGTTGAAGGAAGAATGAAACGCAAAATTCTTGCGCTCAGAAAGTTATTCTGCGAAGGCATCCCTTCGGGAGAAGGAGGGGACACAACAGTCATTCTCTCCGATGGCAGAACAGAGCACCCAATTAACGATGCATTAAATGGTAAAGGGACAACAATACAATGATTGACTACAAAGACATTACTCAGAAATATGAAATTGACGTTTACCCGAGGCGGGATGTCGTACTCGTAAAAGGCAAAGGCGCCAGATTGTGGGATGACAAGGGCAACGAATACATTGATATGGCATCCGGTATCAGTGTTGCCAACATTGGTCACGCAAACGAAAAAGTTGTGGCGGCATTGACCAAACAAGCATCAACATTAATAACTTGCCCGAATACATTTTACAACGATACCAAAGCAATATTTCTAGAAAAACTTTTCAGCATCGTGCCGAAGAATTTGACGAAAGCTTTCTTAACAAACAGCGGTACTGAAGCTATCGAAGGCGCGATTAAGTTTGCACGACTGAACACCAAGAAAACAAAGTTCATTGCCGCGATGAAAGGTTTTCACGGAAGAACACTTGGCGCGTTAAGCGCAACATACAAAAAAGAATACCG
>JAKAEE010000118.1 GCA_021820065.1 Bacteroidota bacterium
GCGGGAAAATTCATTGATTCACATTTCTTATCTAATCCTTGTCAATCTTAACCTTCAGCAATCATGCACCGACTGCACCACCAAATGATTTCGTCTTTCAGTCTAATCCAAACAAACTCGCGCAAAGGGGACATCTGTTTCCGAAAAAATTGAAAAGGGGATTTAGTTTTTCTATAAAAAAAAATCCCGCTTCGGCGGGACAAGTTATGGCGTTTCAAAACACGAGATGCAATGCCCGTCAAGACTTGGTGTTGCCGAGGCTGATATCGCGTCTACGTTAATTGATTTGGATAATGAATTATTACATAATCGACGGCAATAATCTAATCGGCAAAATTAAGTCTTTGCAAGAGCTTCAACGCAAGGATAAACGTTCAAGTCGTGAAGGATTGGTGAACATTCTAAACCGTTACTTTGCCGGTAGGAAATTAAAATTAACACTCCACTTAGATGGTTATTCAAATCTGCCTCTTCATCTTTCACAAGGAAGAATAATATATTCTGAACATCAAGCAGCAGACATTAAAATTCGCGAGGAGATCGAGCGTTCAAAAAATCCAAAGCTCATCATATTGGTTTCATCAGACCAAAGTTTAATGAATTATGCACGGGTTAATAGTGCGACGGTAATTAAATCGGAAGAGTTTTATAAGGAAATAGTAAAATCACAAGAGAAGAATGAAGAGGCAGATAGGATAAAGGAATTGGAGAAAGAGAAAAAAATGTTCATGGATTTGTTTGGAGGTGAGTAGACGTTCCTGTCCCGTAGTTCGAATTGGAAATTCGACTAACATTTAAAACAAAAAATCCCGCAGAGGCGGGATTTTTAATTTCTGAGCCAACTAAAAATTATCTGGCTTTAATCTTTTTTTCTTTTACGAGCTTTGCAATTTCACTTGTTCCGTTCTTCGAAATAGTTCTGAGCGCGCTTGCGGTAACTTTAACTGTGACGAATTTATTCAACTCTTTAACCCAGATTCTTTTCTTCTGAAGATTAGGCAAAAATCTCTTTTTACTCTTGTTATGCGCATGTGAAATGCTGCTGCCGCTTACCGGACCAACACCTGTAAGTTGACATTTTCTAGCCATTTAGTAACCTCTTTTCATTTTACGGTGGCGAAAAATAGTAAAAATATCTTAAACCAAAAAACTCTATGAGAAAAAAAGATGCCGGATCGAGCCTGCACTGAATGCAGTCCAGGGTCCGGCATGACAATGGATATTAAAAGAAACAACAGCTAAAAGTGGGGCTTACTTAGCCCTCATGCCCAGCTCACGATCGAGAAAGAAGAGTGAGCTTTTGTTATCGCCGATCAGCTTAAACTTGTGGATAATCTGATTAACCGTCGCAACCTCTTCAACCTGTTCGGTTACAAAGTAATTCAGAAATAAACCGGCGGCGTAATCTTTTTCTTGATTAGCCATGGCAACTAATTTGTTGATCCGATCTGTAATGTAAAGTTCATGTTTCTGCGCTTCTTCAAAAGCAGCGATAGGGGATTTCCAATCATTCTTCGGTTTTTCGATAGCTTCGAGAGTAACTTTGCCGGCAACATCATTTACATACTTGAAAAACTTCATTGCGTGCCCGTATTCTTCTTGCGACTGAATTTTCATCCAGGCGGCAAATCCCATCCAGTTTTGCGATTCGAAATACGCAGCCATTGATAGATAAAGGTATGAAGAAAAAATTTCTGCGTTGATTTGGTCGTTCAATGCTTTTTCCATTTTTTCAGAAAGCATATTTACCTCTCTCTCGTTTAGTTTCAATTATAAGACCCGTTAGAAAATATCTATTTGCGGCTAATTATTCAAATTCTTACTCTACTAACGAAAAATGATATAGTTAAGTTCTAATCCGAACATTGAGGCAAATATGAAAAAGTTGTTATTTCTTTTCGTCCTTTCATTCACAACAGTTTTCCCGCAGAAAATTTCCGATAGCTGGAAAACCTTTTTTGAGAAGTCGAATTTCCTTTTAACACCCAATTATGCGGTAACGATTCAGTATTTTCAAAAACTTGCCGAACATTCTCCGTATGCAAAGCTGGTTACGTTTGGGAAATCACCGCAAGGTCGTAATCTCTATTGTTTGATTGTCTCCAAAGATAAAGCGTTTGCGCAGGCATCAGCCAAGAGAACAGGCAAACCGATTTTGATGATTCAGAATGGAATTCACGCCGGAGAAATTGAAGGTAAAGACGCGTGCATGCTTTTGCTGCGTGAGATTTTAGTTACAAAAGAAAAACAAAATTTGCTTGATAAAATAATTTTGCTGGTGATACCGGTTTTCAATGTTGACGGACACGAACGGATTAGTCGGTACAACAGAATTAATCAAAACGGTCCGACAGAAATGGGATGGCGGACAACAGCGCAAAATTTAAATCTCAACCGCGACTACACTAAAGCCGATGCGCCAGAAATGAAAAGTTTCTTGAAGTTGTTTAATTCATGGCTGCCGGATTTTTTCATTGATACTCACACAACAGACGGACAAGATTTTCAATATTCGGTTACTTACGGCATAGAAAAAAATGGAAACGTTCCGCCGATGACGCGACAATGGATTCGAGATGATTACATCCCCAAAATGGAAAAGGGAACCGAAGAAAGTGGTTTCAAGATTTTGCCTTACGTCGACTTCAAAGATGGAGACTTCCACAAAGGTTTGGTTGATTGGGTCTCCGGACCAAGATTTTCACACGGCTATACCGCCATTCAAAATCGTCCCGGTTTGTTGATCGAAACGCACATGTTGAAGCCGTACAAGGAAAGAGTCTTCGCAACGAAAGCTGTAATTACAGCGACTATGAACGTGATCGCCGATGAAAACAGAAAATTAGTTAAGTTGAACAAGAACGCGGACAAGTATGTTATCGATACTTACTCATCATGCAAAAAAGCATTCCCTCTAACCTTTCAGATGGACGAAAAGAATTCAAAAAAAGTTTACAAGGGAATTGAGAGCGAACAAATCGATAGTTGGGTGACAGGCAAAAAAATAATTCATTATACCGGCAAACCGTTTGACGTTGAAGTCCCGTACTATGATGAGGCGATGCCAAAAGATTCCGTGTACGCGCCAAAGGGCTATTTGATTCCGGCTGAATTTGAAAACATTGTAGAGATTATGAAACTTCACGGAATCAAAATTGAAACTATTAAAAAAGAAAAATCTTTTACTGTTGAGAAATATAAATTCAAGAACGTGAAGTTCGGTTCATCCCCGTTCGAAGGAAGATTTCAACCCCAGTATGATTTTGATAAGCTGAAAGAAACCGTCACTGTTCCGGCGGGCACATTTTACGTTCCGGTAAATCAGAGAACGGTAGGAGTAATGCTTCATTTGCTCGAACCGCTTGGGCCGGACTCTTTTGTGAAGTGGGGATTCTTCAATCCAATCTTTGAACGAAAGGAATACTTTGAAGATTATTCGATGGAACCGATAGCGCGGAAGATGGCGGAAGAAAATCCGAAGTTGAAAGAGGAGTTTCTAAAGAAAGTTGAGAGTGATGAAAAGTTTAGGAACAGTTCGAGACAAAGACTGGATTTCTTTTATCAAAGATCGCCGTATGCAGACAACCAAATGAACGTTTATCCGATCATGAGAGTTGTCGATTGAGATTACAGTTTTGGAAAAGAAGTTTAATCGTTACTTTTGATTGTAGAAAAATGTAATTAGGGTTCATGAAGTTCGACGACAGATTTTTACGAATAACATGGGGGATATTGATCGCAGTAATTACAACTTCTGCTGCGACTCTTGAAACTAGTTCGGGTCGGTGAGATGATGCATGAATTGCGGCAATGGGCTAACCGGTATTCAAACCAGCTTACAATTTTGTTTTTCTTTTTCTGGATCACATTAATAGCGCATTGGCTCTGCAGTGGATGGCTGCTGTTGAATGAAAAGCCTTCTACTACATCTAAAATTGAAGAGCAGGCAAATCTTAGAACAGACTAACAGGTGATTTACTATGAAGATTTTTTTGCGGATATTAAAATTTGCCGGATCGTTCGCGCTCATTTACACAGCAATCTCGGTATTCGTAGTAATTTTCTTTCGGTTTATCGATCCCCCTGTAACCGCGTTCATCAATTCTAAATCTGATCCGGTTTACGGACTCATTTCGACATCGGATGTTAAACAAAAAAGTGTTTCCATAAAAAATGTTTCTAAATATGCAGCACTTGCAGCCATAGCTTCGGAAGATCAATTATTCTTCGAACACTATGGTTTTGATTTTACGCAAATTGAAAAAGCGATGAAGGAAAACGAACGGAGAAAAAGAATCCGCGGAGCGAGCACAATCTCGATGCAAGTTGCTAAAAATTTATTCTTGTGGTCCGGCAAGATAATTATCCGCAAAGCTTTTGAAGCATACTACACTTTGATGCTTGAAACGTTGTGGAGTAAAGAGAGAATCATTGAAGTGTATTTAAACAATGCCGAGATGGGAAAAGGTATTTACGGCATTGAAGCTGCGTCGCGAACTTACTATAATAAGCCGGCGATTAAACTTAATCCGACTGAAGCTGCAACTATTATCGCAATCTTGCCTAACCCGGCTAAACGAGATCCGAGGAGACCAACGAGTTACTTGATCAATCGACGGGATAATATATTGCATCAGATGAATTTGATTGGTGGTGTGGAAATACTCAAAGACTATATAGACTATTGAAACTTATTGCTTCTTCGGTTTGCTTTCATTCATAACTTCTAAACACTTCTGATAAACTTTTTCAGTATCTGAATTTTTGAAAAGGGGGTGGTTAAAACGGAAATCGGAATTATCCGTTTCAACATTGTACGAAAAACTTTTTAGAACGTTGTCTTTTTTGTCGTAATAGATAATTTGCAGAATGCTGTAACGACCTGATTGCTTGTTGAACAAGTAATAAGTTTTTGTTTTGTAAATGTCGCCGTCAACCTCGTCAATCGTGATTGGTTTTTTTGTTTCTTCGAGTGTCCAGACATAAAACTCATCGCCCTGAAAACTTGATAAACCTGTTACGTTGATGTATAGAGAACTTTCGTTATCAATAGTTATAGGCACCCAGTTCTCAGTCGTCTGAGCTTGGAGAGCACTTACTAGAAGAAAAAACACAGCGAGCAAAAAATTTTTCTGAAGATTCATAACGAACCACTTTGTTTGCGGAGAGAGTGGGATTCGAACCCACGGTACCCTTGCGAGTACACTACCTTTCCAGGGTAGCCAATTCAACCACTCTTGCACCTCTCCATCTGGAAAATTATGCGCAAATATATTAATAAATGTGAATAC
>JAKAEE010000119.1 GCA_021820065.1 Bacteroidota bacterium
AGAAGTTCATTGCTTTAGGTAGAAATTTTTGACTCTCACCAAATACAGAACTTCTAGAGGTCTTACGCTGTACAATCAACATAATATTCATTAATCTTTTAAGGAAGGAGCTTTCAATGGAATATTATGAATTACACCCCATTACACCGCAATTGCGTTTTATCAACAAAGCCGTTGAAGTATTGAAAAACGGCGGTGTAATTATTTATCCCACAGATACCGTTTACGGATTTGGTTGCGACATCTACAACAAAGAAGCGCTGGAAAGAATTTACACAATCAAGCAAGATGCCGGAACAAAACTTTTCAGTTTCATTTGTCCCGATTTGAAAGACATTTCTAAATACGCAAAGGTTTCCGATTACGCTTACAAAACGATGCGAAAACTTTTGCCGGGTCCTTACACTTTTGTTTTGCCCGCCGCGCGTGAAGTTCCAAAAAAATTATGGACGAAGCGCCGCACGGTTGGTATCCGGATACCGAACAATCAAATTGCGCTTACATTAACAAAAGAATTAGGCAATCCGATAGTCAGCACGAGCGTTACAACGCGCAAAGGTGAACTTCTATTTGATCCTTCTGAGATTCAGGCAATTTTTAACTCGCAGGTGGATCTGATGCTTGCAGCCGGCGCGCTTGAAGGCGAACCTTCGAGCATTGTTGATTTGAGCGAAGACGAACCGACAGTTATCAGGTACGGTGCTGGAGACGTAAGTTTATTCGTGGCGTCATAAGTTATAGATTGTTTTCCAGAAAGATTTTTTTTGTTAAGGTAAATTTTGAGGTAGGAGGAAATAATATAAATTTTCCTCCTCCTTTGAAAAGGATCTTACATTAGTTGAAAATAGCAGTAATCCACCCTCATCATACTTTTGATTACCCTATCCAATTCTCTGATGTGTAGCGGAGCGGTCTTTTCTTTTTTTCATCAACCTGCGTTCGTCTTAGCGAATGATCGGCTTGCGGAATTTGATCTACCGGCGACACAAAATCTGAAACAAAAGTAAGAGTACTTACAGTTGCGTCATTCGGTTCACTCCGCGGTTGACTATTGCGAGGATGATTTGACCACTCAAGCTTTTTTCTGTGATCAGTAATAGGTTGTACGTTCATCTGTACCTCCTATTGGTTTCTGGATTTAGATTAGAAGATAAAAGTAGAACAAACTAAACGGGAAATTCTCTACCGAAAGATACGGAAAAACGGTCAGAATTTCATTTTAATCGTAATCAGCTGGCTTGCAATTTAATTTTGCAACACCGTAATTTTTTATTGATTCTCGCGATGAACAACCATTGCTGAAGCTTGTGTGCCGGCAAGAATCAGCATCTCTGCAATGTTCACGTTTGCAGGGCGACTCGCACAGAAAACAACAGCATCTGCAATATCGTCCCCGGTCAACGGGTCAACACCTTTATAAACGTTCTTTGCCTTTTGTTCATCGCCGCGAAATCTTATCATGCTGAAATTGGTTTCAACCATTCCCGGATCAATTGTGCTGACACGGATATGTTTTTCAACAAGGTCCATGCGCAAAGATTTTGTAATCGCATCAACGGCAAATTTTGTTGCGCAGTAAACCGCGCCTTTCGGATATGCTTCGTGTCCGGCTAATGAACCGATGTTAATTATGTGACCGCTCTCGCGCTCAACCATTCCTTTTACAACCGCATGTGTTACGTACAACAACCCTTTAACGTTAGTGTCGATCATTGCTTCCCATCCTTCGGGATTATCTTCATAAAATTTATCGAGACCGATTCCGAGCCCAGCATTGTTTACGAGGATATCAATCTTCTTAAATTCTTCCGGCAGAGATTTGATTGAGTTATCAACTTCTGTTTTATTCTGCACATCGAGTTTAAAAGTATGCACCTTCACGCCGAATTTATTTCTGATGTCTTTGCCGATTTGCTCAACCAATGAAAGTCTTCGCGCGCTGATTATCAGGTTTGCGCCTTCAGCTGCAAATGCGTACGCGCATGATTTACCAATGCCGGAAGTAACGCCGGTAATGAAAACATTTTTATTTTTTAACGATGCCACATTAACCTCACAAAATTTTTCAATAGTGTTGCAAAGTTAAGACAAATCGATGAAATCAGAAAAACGAACCGCGTTTTGATAATCGGATTTTTGTATCGGTTCGAAAAATATTTTCATGCGGAATAAGTCGATAATGTGTCGGGGATTCTTTAACTTTGAATCGGAATTCTTTCCGATCATTAATTTAAATTCACTTGGAACAATTAGAAATTCTAGAAAGGAAAACAGACTCCAAACTTTTGTGTTATCATTGCGGCGATGAGTGCCCAGATGATTCCATTTCTATTGGCAAAATTTTTTTTTGCTGCAATGGATGCATGACGGTTTATCAAATCTTAAATGAAAGTAATCTTTGCGATTACTATGCAATCGATCAAACTCCCGGCGCCAGTCGCAAACATCATATCAAAAGAAATTATGAATTCCTAAACGACTCCGATTTAAAACATAAGCTGATAGATTTCACAAACGGCGAGAAAACTGCAATCACTTTCGAAATCCCGCAGATGCATTGCAGCTCATGCATTTGGATTCTCGAAAACCTTTACAAACTTGACGATGGAATTGTTTCTTCAAAAGTAAATTTCCTTCAGAAAAAAATTTATCTGCAATTTCTTGAAAGCAAAACTTCGCTTCGGAAGATTGTTGAGCTGCTGGATTCAATCGGGTATGAGCCTCAGCTTAATCTGGAAGAGAAGAATGAAGAAAAATCCAAGAGCGAATACAAAAAACTTTATTACAAAATTGGCGTTGCCGGTTTTTGCTTCGGCAACATTATGCTTCTAAGCTTTCCTGAATATCTTTCTGTCTCGTTGAGCGAGCAAGAAAATCTTAAACATCTTTTCGCTTATATAAATATTGTTCTGGCTCTTCCGGTTTTCTTCTTCAGCAGCAGCGATTATTTTATCTCTGCGTGGAAAGGATTGAAGAAAAAGATTGTCAATATTGATGTTCCGATTGCTCTCGGTATTTCTGTACTGTTCTTCAGAAGTCTGGTCGAAATAATTTTCTTTCACGGCGCCGGATACCTCGATTCGCTTTCCGGACTTATATTTTTTCTTCTTGCAGGAAAATTGTTTCAGAATAAAACTTACGACACACTTAACTTCGAGCGTAATTACAAATCATATTTCCCCATAGCAGTCACTATTCGCAAAGACGGTAGAGAAACCACAATCCCCGTTGAGAAACTGGCGGTTGGAAACAGATTGATTATACGGAACAACGAATTAATCCCTGCCGACGCAGTTTTGATTAAAGGTGAAGCAAATATTGATTACGGTTTCGTTACAGGCGAATCAATTCCTGTGCATCTTAAAAACGGTGAAATGATTTATGCCGGCGGAAAGCAAATCGGAAGCGCAGTTGAAGTTGAAACCGTAAAAGATGTTTCTCAAAGTTATCTCACGCAGCTTTGGAACAATAAAGCTTTTCACGAGGAACGAGAATCAAGAATTACCTCGCTCGCAAACACAATCAGTAAATATTTTACGTTTGCAATTACAGCGATTGCAGTTGCCGCCGGTTTGTACTGGCTGCCGAATTATAACACTGCATTCGATGCATTCACCGCTGTGCTGATCATTGCATGCCCTTGCGCTCTAGCGCTTTCAACTCCATTTACATTGGGAAACACTCTGAGGATTTTCGGAAGAAATAAATTCTATCTCAAGAACACACACACGATTGAAAAACTTGCTTCTGTGGAAATGATAGTCTTCGATAAAACCGGCACGATAACGGAGAACGGGGCGGCACACGTTCAGTTTGTCGGCAATGATTTATCCCACGAAGATAAGATGCTGATTAAATCTGCCGCACGAAATTCCTCTCATCCTTTAAGCAGAGCTGTTTTTAATTTTCTTGATACAGTTGAAATAAAAAATCCGGTTTACTATGACGAGCAGACTGGCGGCGGAATATACGCTGTAATCGAAAATCGTGATGTTAAAATCGGCTCGGCTGGATTTGTCAGTCACGATCGATCGGATTCGAATAACGATCTCACCACTCAAGTTTACATTTCGATTGACAACAACTTCAAAGGGTTTTTCAGCATAACAAATAAATACAGGCAAGGTTTGGAAGATGTTGTCTCCGGACTTGAGAGGGATTACGAACTTGCGCTGCTTTCCGGCGATAACGAAGGTGAAAAGGAAAAACTGAAAAAATATTTTGCAAAAAACAGCGAATTGTATTTCCGGCAATCACCGCACGATAAACTGAAATTTGTTCAAGAACATCAGCGCTCCGGCAAAAAAATTATGATGATTGGCGACGGCTTGAACGATGCTGGCGCGTTAAAACAAAGTGATATCGGAATTTCTATTTCCGACGACACAAATAATTTTTCCCCGGCATGCGACGGCATTCTCGATTCGGTTTCATTCCACCGCATTAAAGATTTCATAGCTTTTTCCAGAACAAGCAAGAAGATCATTATTGCAAGTTTTATATTATCTTTCATTTACAATTTAATAGGATTGGATTTCGCATTTCAAGGATTGTTATCGCCGCTGATTGCTGCGATATTGATGCCGATTAGTTCTATCTCTGTCGTCCTTTTCACAACCGCAGTAACAAACATAATAGCAAAACAACGAGGATTAATCTAATGTCTGTGGTCGTGGTATTAATTGGCGCTAGCCTTTTGGTTGCAAGCGGATTTCTGATTGCATACTTGTGGGCAGTAAAAAGCGGACAGTACGACGACAAGTACACACCCTCGGTAAGAATTTTATTTGAGAATCAGAAGAAAGAAAACAGAAATAAGAAAACAGAAGATAGAAATAAGAAGGAAGAAGAAAAGAGTGAGCCGTCTTCTAGCTCCTAACTTCCCACCTCGACTCGTGTCTTCGGCAAGGCGGGCTATCTTCTAAATTCTATTTTCCAAATTCTGCTTCACACTTTTTCATAAATAATCAAAGGAGTTCTCTTCATGCAGGTGGAGAAATTCAGTTACGATAATCAGATCGTCAAGCAATTCATAATTGCAACTGTAATCTTTGCGGTAGTGGGAATGCTTGTTGGTTTAATTATAGCAATTCAACTCTATGTACCCGAACTCAATTTCGGAATACAGTACATAACTTTCGGAAGAATCCGGCCGCTGCATACCAACGCGGTGATCTTCGCATTTGTGGGCAACATGATGTTTGCCGGCATTTATTATTCGCTGCAGAGAGTGTGCAAAGCAAGATTGTGGAACGATTT
>JAKAEE010000120.1 GCA_021820065.1 Bacteroidota bacterium
CCGAACAAGATTTTGAAGGCGGTAGAAGCCAGATTCAGTAAAGTGAGAGATTACCAGGCAAACGTGAGCGTTAAGCTTGATATGGATTTTGTTAAGGTCCCGGAATCGAAAGCTAAATTATATTTCAAACAACCGGATAAGGTTAAAATTGAATCGAATGGTTTTGCGATGCTTCCGAAACAGAGCGTCAATTTTTCCCCGGCAAAACTATTGAAAGGTGATTTCACAGCGCTTTATGTTAGAAATGAAACTGTTAACAACAAAAATCTTGATGTCATTAAGATAATTCCCAACAGCGACACAACCGACGTTATACTTACAACTGTTTGGGTCGATCAATCACAGTCGGTGATTACGAAAGTTGAAACCTCTACAAAGAAAGGTGGAACAATTCAAACTGATTTCGTTTACGATCCCAAAACGATTCCACTTCCTACAACTTTGAAGTTCTCTTTCAATTTAGGTGATGTGCAAATACCGGCAAATGTTGAAAGCGCCCAGGGCAACCAAAATGATAAGCACGACAACAGAAGATCCGGAACCGCCAAACTGAAAGGTTCTGTTATAATGACTTATTCTGATTATAAGATTAACACCGGCATACCGGATAGCTTTTTCGACGAAAAGAAAAAGTAAATAATAATTTTCCTATAGTTTATTCGATCCAACAATATTTATGTGCACCGGAATATTCTGCGAGACTTTGCTGCCGATAATTGCGTTATCGATGTCGTAATCGGAAAGCTGGACTTGAAATGATGCTTGAACACCGAGCAAATCACCGGGCGCACGCTTCTGTGTCTGATCGTTTTCGTCTAAATAAATTGCCTGCGCATCGGCAACAACTTCTTTTGTAACACCATGAAGTTTGAAATTGCCTTTCACTTTGAATTCAAGTTTGTTATCCGCGATCTGTTTTACATCCGAAACGGATTTTATTTCAAAAGTTATTTCCGGGTAGTCGGCTGCGTCCAGCCAGCTGTCGCTTTTCATGTGATGGTTCCGGAGTTCAATGCCGGTATTGATCGATTCGACCTTAACGGAGAGTTTTCCCTTTAAGGTTTTGGCAAAGTTAGCTACATCAAACGAAACCTTTCCCGAAATTTCATTTGCCGTGCCTGTGAAATCTTCCAAAGGTGTTGTGCTTGAAAACACAACCTGGTTTCTTCCCATCTTATCTTCAAAGTTGAAAGTCTGTTCTCCTTTAGCTTTTACTTTGAAAGTTTGTGCAGATATTACTGTGGCGGATAAAATAACGAAAACTAATACTGCGGCAGATCGCGTCATCACTACTCCGGGAATTATTAACTACAAACGAAAGTTGGTTTAAGAAAGTTCAGAAGGTTTCTTTTTGCTTCTGAAAATAAAAAAGAGTGCCGCGGATATCACGGTGGTTATTGCGCTGATTAGAAGACTTAAATCAAGACCCCAAACAAATTTATTTACCCATTGTTTATCCGTCCATCCGAAAAGTTCGTCTTTCTTTTCAACAAGAACTTGTGTCTTTGTGAATATTTCTCCGCCGTATGCCAGCCAAACTATTAACGAGGCGACAATTACAATCGAACCCGTAACCAAAACAGTTTTCTGTTTCTTGTTCATCGTTAAGTCTTTCTATTGTTACTGCGTTTAATATACAATAATTAGTTTTCTAATTCACCGGCAACACTTTTACATCAAATTGAATATTACTTCGAAATGATTTAATTTTTCCCCGCGATTATTAAAGCAAATCTGATTATTGAATAAACTTCAAGGTAAATAATGAAAATTCACGAATATCAAGCGAAAGAAACTCTTAAAAAATACGGCGTACCGGTGCAGGATGGAATTGCAATTAAGAATTTGTCGGAATTTGATTCGGCTATTTCACAACTTCAAGCCCGCGGTATTAACCAGTTTGTTGTAAAATCCCAAATTCATGCCGGCGGAAGAGGCAAGGGTAAACTTTATAACCCTTCAAACAAACAAGAATTAATTTTGGAAGGCGGGGTTAAGTTTACCACTTCAGTTGACAAAGCGAAAGATTATGCGTCGAAGATGCTCGGTAATTTGCTGGTAACACATCAGACAGGGCCTGAAGGAAAAATTGTGAAAACACTTTTCATCACCGAAGGTCTCGATTACAAGAAAGAACTTTATCTCGGAATCCTTTTGGACAGAAGCGTTTCTAAAAATGTGATTATGGCTTCTACTGAAGGCGGTGTTGAAATTGAAAAAGTTGCTGCTGAAACTCCGGAAAAAATTATTAAGGAATGGATAGAACCTTCGGTCGGAATTCAATCTTATCAAGCAAGAAAACTTGCTTTCGGTCTAGGACTTCAAGGAGACGCATTCAAAAATTTTCAGAGCTTCATTAAAAAACTTTACAAAGCTTACGAAGAAACCGATGCATCACTTCTCGAAATCAATCCGTTGATCATCACAAACGATGATAAAATTGTTGCACTCGATGCTAAAATGAATTTCGACGACAACGCATTATACCGCCATCCAGATATTGTGGCGTACCGTGACCTGGACGAGGAAGCACCGCTCGAAATCGAAGCATCGAAATACAATTTGAATTATATCAAACTTGACGGCAATGTTGGTTGTATGGTTAACGGAGCCGGACTTGCAATGGCAACGATGGATATAATTAAGCTTGCCGGCGGCGACCCAGCTAACTTTTTAGATGTTGGCGGCGGAGCCAACAAAGAAACTGTTGCCAACGGGTTCAAAATTATTTTGTCCGATCCGAACGTTAAAGCAATCCTCATAAACATATTCGGCGGAATCGTTAGATGCGACAGAGTAGCTCAAGGCGTTATTGATGCCGTAAAAGAAATTTCAGTTCAAGTTCCTGTTGTCGTTCGCTTGGAAGGAACAAATGCCGAAGAAGCAAAAGAGCTTTTGGAAAATTCCGGTTTGAACTTTGAGGTGGCTTTAAGTCTGCATGAAGCAGCTCATAAAGTGACGGCGGTCTTATCGGTAGAATCTGCTGTTTGATTTTACCGGGTCGATTTTTATCTTGTTTACCAAATAAGGAATCTCTTGTTGTGATACAGGAGATTCCAGTTTAAGTAAAATAAATTTTAACATGATCGAAATAAAAATTACAATTGATGCTGCTTTAAGTCTTCTTCTTCAGAGAATGAAGGTCGAGTTGAAAGTTCGCCAAAAAAGCGGGCTTGTCGCTCCGGGATTCAGACTTGAAGACTTAATGTACAAGGATTTAATAGCACTCGTCGAAGCATCTGTGTTCGATACGGTATTTCTTTTGCCTGTTGAACTGATAAGAACGGAAACTAATCTTGTCCAAATTATAACCGATACAATAAGAGCGCTATCGCGGGTATTGCATCGAGAAGAATTTCTTCTTTATAAAAAGGAAAAAACTCAGAGAATCATTTCTATTGTATCTTCCCGTCTAAATAAGTCGTTAAAAGAAAGCAACTTCATTTACAACTAACCTCAAAGCCGCAGCATTTTTCACTTCATCCCACAGATTTCTAAGAATGTAGCGAGAAAAAAAGAATATTCGTATCTTTAATCAGACAATTTCATTCTTTGCTCTTGGTTTAAACTGCAAATTGTAAAATGTTGATTTCTGCGAAGGAGTGAAAATGGAAACTGGAAATGGTACTCACCAACAAATACTTCAAGTTATTCAGCACTTCGATAATGTTTTCGGAGATCCTTCAGCGGCTGTTCTGAATATTAGTCCCGCAAGCTTAATGCTGCTTGGCGATCACACTCACTATAACGAAGGCATACTAATTTCTGCTTGTATCGATAAGTACTGGATCTTTCTTATAAGAAAAAGAAAAGACGATGAAATTTATATCACATCAGCAGGCACAAATGAAATTGAGAATTTCTCTTTGAAAAATCTTGATGGCGATAATAAAGATTCGTTTAAGCTTCTAAAAGGCATACTAAAACATTTGCGTGAATTCGGTTTAATCAAGTCAGGTTTCGATTGTGTGGTTTCATCTACAGTGCCCGAATGTTTAGGTCTGGGATCGTACGCAGCACACCAAATTGGTTTCTTGAATGCGCTGAAAAAAATATACAACTTGAGCATTGACGAAGAGCGGTTACTTAATATCGTTCGCAAAAATGAGTTCGGTGAGATCGGAAAAATTTCGAATGTTGCCCATCATTACACCGTTCAGTATGGGAAAGAGAAAAAATTATTTTTCACCGATTTGAGGACTTATGCACACAAGTCGCTCCCGCTTCGCGATGACAAATACAGCATCGTTATTTGCGATACCTCGGAGAAAATTGTTGATCCTCAAAAAATCTGCAATGAGAGAATTGAAGAATGTGAAATCGGTGTAAAAGGTTTACGGCTTTATATCTGGGGAATAAAAAGTTTGCGCGACGTGGAAATGGAATTTCTTCACAAACATTTGCACATGCTGCCGAGGAGAATATTCTCGAGAATACTATACAATGTGAAAGAAAAAAAGAGAACGGAAGAGGCGCTGAGAGGATTGAAAAGGAAAACGATGGACGAGTTCGGCAAGCTGGTTACTCAATCGCACTGGAGCTTGGTGGAAGATTACGATTTGAGTTTTGAAGAAAATAATTTTCTAGTTAAAGAATCTTCCAAAATAAACGGAGTGATTAGTTCTAAAACTATTAGCTGTTCGCCGATTCGCAGCACATTTCATCTTGTGCAGAGCGATAAAGTTGAAGAATATACCAATACAATTAAAAAATTGTACGAAAACAAGTTTCATTCTCAGTTAAAAACATACGTGGTAAAATTAACCGGCGGAGTAAAAAAAATATCGCACAAAGAAATCGAATTTAGTCTTCAATAAAACACATCTGTTAAATTTTCCTCACATCCAAATTCTAAAAAAGAATTTCAACTTGATTTTCACTTTTGTTAGCTATACATTTTCCACCGAATAAAGAGGGAATATGGATGAGTTTTTCTGAAGATTATTTAAGTGATGATTATGATGCGTATTTCAATGAAGAAGAAGCCCAGTCAAAAATAAAAACTTGCAAAGAACTTATAAATAACGGTCAAACTTTTGCTCAACTCGATTTTATCGATGAAGTAATTCAGATTTGTCTCGAGTTTGATTTTGTTGAAGACGGTCTTTTCCTAACTGAATCCATTTTGAACGTTGCGCCTTATAATGCCGAAGCCTGGCAGTACAAAGGAGTTTTTCTAAACAACACGTTTGAATTCGA
>JAKAEE010000041.1 GCA_021820065.1 Bacteroidota bacterium
TTACGGTTAATTCCGACGACCCGGCTTACTTTGGCGGATACATCAACGACAATTATTCGGCGGTAACGCACGCGCTGAATCTTTCTAACGAAGATATTTACCAGATCGCGAGAAATTCTTTTGCAGCGAGCTTTTTGACAGATAGCGAAAAGAAATTGTTGCTGAGGGAAGTTGACGACTTCTATGACAGAATGAAGTAATTAGTATTTAGTCGTTAGCTGTTGATTAGTTGCCGGATACTTGCACCTTATTGCGAATGTAATTACTTTGTAGCCACGAATTCACAGAAAGAGAAAAATGAAAACAAAAGTTGTAAAGATTGGTAACTCACGCGGAATCAGAATACCAAAATCGATTATTCATGAAAGTGGTCTTAAGAGCGAAGTTGAGCTTGAAGTAAGCGACGGTCACATAATAATTAAACCAATTTCTGTAAATAGGAAATCTTGGGATACGGCTTTCAAGAAGATGGGAAAAAACAAAGACGATATTCTATTGGATGCCGGTGCTGTACTCGATCAATCAAAATGGGATAAAGAAGAATGGGAGTGGTAAATGTTTTTCGGTTTGATGTTTATTACATCAATTTAGACCCGACAATCGGAAGTGAAATTAGAAAAGCCCGCCCGTGTGTAATTATCTCTCCCAACGAAATGAATTATAACATAGCCACCGTTAAAGTTGCACCGTTGACTTCAAAATTACGCAATTACCCCACACGGATTCCATGCAAAGTAGAAGGCAAGCAAGGTCAAATTGTTTTGGACCAAATTAGAACCGTTGATAAAGCTAGACTGATAAAAAAGATTGGTACAATAAATAAATTGACCCGTACAAAAGTTCTAAACGTTTTGCGTGAGATGTTTGCGGAATAAACAGCTTGATTTCATATGATCTAGTTGAATCCCTAGCAACCTCTCTTTATATTTCAACCTCAAAATTCACGAGGAAACATGCCCATCAGTGCGTTAACAACAACCAATTATAAAGATCTAAAGCTGTTTAAGCGGGGTAAAGTGCGTGATGTTTACGAAGCGGGGGATCATTATGTAATCGTCTCCACAGACCGCTTATCGGCGTTCGACGTAATAATGAACGAAGGTATTCCCGACAAAGGGAAAATTTTAAATAGAATTTCCAGATTCTGGTTTAATTACACAAAGGATATAATTCCAAACCATCTTGTAACGATGAATACGGATGATTATCCGGCGGCGTGCAAACCGTATCTTTCCGAATTGAAAGACCGTTCCATGCTTGTGAAGAAAGCGGAACTCATCCCGATTGAGTGCATAGTTCGCGGCTACATAACCGGTTCCGGTTTGATTGATTACAAAAAGACGGGAAAAATTTGCGGAATAGAACTGCCGAAAGGTTTGGTTGAATCGGAAAAACTTCCCGAGCCGATTTTCACTCCGTCAACCAAAGCGGAGATTGGACTTCACGACGAAAATATTACCGAGGAACAAGCGGCGTCAATCGTCGGCAAAGAAACTTACGACACTATAAAAAATGCTGCGCTGAAAATTTATAAGGAAGCATCCGAGTTTGCGCTCGGCAAAGGAATAATTATCGCCGATACGAAAATGGAATTCGGATACTACAATGGTAAAGTAATTCTGATTGACGAACTTCTCACGCCGGATTCATCGCGCTTCTGGCCGTCTGACGAATATCAGAAAGGTAAAACGCAAAACAGTTTTGATAAGCAGTACGTTCGGGATTATCTGCTCTCGATTAATTTTAACAAGAAACCGCCGGCACCAAAGCTTCCGGAAGAAGTAATTTTGAACACGAGCAAAAAGTATCAAGAAGCGTTATTCAAGTTAACCGGCGAAACTTTATAAGAATGGCTCCGACCGAGATAAAAGTTTTGGATAAAAAATTTTTGTTTTTGAAGTGGGACGATAATACGGAATCGAAAATTAGTTTGACCGACCTAAGAAGATTTTGTCCGTGCGCTATCTGCACGTCGGAATCGGAAAGACATCATCATGATTACATAATCGTCTATTCCGAAGATCAAACCAAAATTGCCGGTTTGAAGGTTGTCGGAAATTATGCACTATCTGTTGTCTGGTCAGACGGTCATAACACCGGTTTTTACGATTTCAATTACTTAAGAAAAATTTCATCTGCCAATAGTTAGACACTAAGAATATGGTTCTCCCAAATCAATTAACAGTTTTAAGAATAATACTCACGCCGGTATTTCTGGCGCTGTTTCTTTCGGGAGAACCGCTACTTGTCCAAATTTCTTTGGCTGTGTTTCTAATTGCCGCGATAACGGATTGGTACGACGGCTGGCTTGCAAGAAAATTCAACTACATCACCCAATGGGGAAAATTTCTGGATCCGCTCGCAGACAAAATTTTAACGTCAACGGCTTTCATCGGATTTGTGATTGTCGGAATACTTCCGCTGTGGATGGTGATACTTATTATTCTCCGGGATTTTATTGTAACTTTGCTTCGCACGTATGCCGATTATAGAAAAGTGAACTTCACAACCAGTTACACCGCCAAATGGAAAACTTTTCTGCAAATGATTTTTCTCTATTATTTATTATTGATCTACACGCTCAAAACATTCGACGTGCTGCACCAACACTACAAAAATATTTTCAACTTATTGATGAACTCCACCGGAATTTATTTTGCTATGCTCGCAATAACTTTTTTTACAGTGATAACCGGAATAACATACATATTCGGTAATCGATTTCTAATAAAGCAGCTTTTCAAACGTGAAAATTAGTTTCTTCGAAAAACTAATTGGGTCGGGATTGTTTACCGGATACATGCCGTTTGCATCCGGAACGTTTGCAAGTTTTGCAGCGCTTATAATTTATTTGATCCCCCCGTTCGACACGCCTTCAATTTTGATTTTTATGATAACGCTCGCAATTCTTCTCGGCGTTCCAATAGCGGATAAGTTTGAAAAGGAGTACGGCAAAGATCCCAAACAGTGTACGGTTGATGAGTTCGTTGGGATGTGGATTACATTACTTTTTATGCCGAGAAAAATTTGGTGGCTCGCGCTCGCGTTTGTAATTTGGCGCTTCATGGATATAGTAAAACCGTTCCCGATAAAAAAACTTGAAAAAATAAAAGGCGGTTGGGGAGTAATGCTGGATGATGTTCTAGCTGGAGTTTATTCGTTCATTTCAATTCAACTAATTATCTATTTCTTCAACATGGTTCAGAAATAAAATGAAAGCACACATCATCACGATCGGGGATGAAATTTTAATCGGGCAAACTCTTAATACGAACGCGGCTTATATCGGCGAGAGGTTGACCGACTTGCAAATTAAAATCAGCGGGTCTAGTGTCGTTCCCGATTCCGAAGAAATTATTATGAAGGAATTTAACAAAGCGTTGAGTTCGAACGATGTTGTATTGGTCACAGGCGGACTTGGTCCTACACACGATGACGTAACGAGAAAATGTGTTGTTGAATTTTTTGAAACCGAGCTCGTTGAAAATGAAGAAGTTCTTGACGACGTGAAACGATTCTTTGAAGCGCGCGGAAGAATTTTAACGGATACTAATCGCGGGCAAGCGCTTGTTCCGAAAAATGCTACGCCGATACGCAACAGCAGGGGAACAGCGCCGGGTTATTGGATCGAAAAAAGGAAAAAAGTTTTTGTCTGTATGCCCGGTGTCCCGTACGAAATGAAAAACATGATGGAAAGTTTTGTCTTGCCGAAGCTTGAGGAAAAGCTGCACAAGAAAACAGTGATTATGATTAAGAATTTGATTACGACCGGTATTCCCGAATCAATGTTGTTTGATAAACTTGGAAACATGGAAGAGCTGCTGCAAGGCGCAAAGATGGCTTTTCTTCCAAGTCAGTTCGGTGTAAAAATGAGAATTACAGTTGAAGAAGCAACTGAAGAGAAAGCACAGAACAAACTCGATGAAATTGAGCAGAAGATTCGCACGTTTGTCGGCAGATTTGTATTCGGGAAAAACGACGACACACTCGAAGGAGTTGTCGCTAAATTAATGATCGATAGAGGTTTGAAATTAGCGATTGCGGAATCGTGCACCGGCGGATTGATCAGCAACCGGCTAACCAACATCAGCGGCAGCAGCGAATTTTTTGAACGCGGAGTCGTAGCATACAGCAATGCGGCAAAGGTAGAGCTGTTAAAAGTCAGCGAAGACTCAATTCAAAAATACGGAGCGGTCAGTTTGGAAATTGCGCGGCAGATGGCGGAAGGCGTTAAAGCTACAACAGGCTGCGATCTCGGTTTGGCAGTCACTGGAATTATGGGCCCGTCCGGCGCTGTGCCGAATAAACCGATCGGATTGGTTTACATCGGACTATGTGACGAAAAAATTTGCACAGCAAAAGAATTCCGTTTCGGCGACGACCGTTTGTTGAACAAAGACCGCACTTCACAAGCTGCTTTAGAAATGTTGAGAAGAAATCTTCTCGGAATTCCGTATGATGATTAGAACTTTCGTTGCATTGGAAATCCCAAATGATGCTCTTTTTCAAATAATCGATTTGCGCGATAATGCGACGACCGGTTTGAAAAATGTGCGGTGGGAACCGAAAGATAAACTTCATCTCACTTTGAAATTTCTCGGCGATACAAAGGAAGAATTAACCGATAAATATGCCGCAGCGATTAAAGAAACCGTAAGCAAATTTCATCTTTTCGAACTGACTTTTAAGGAATTTGGAATTTTTAAGAAAGATAACGTACCCAAAATTTTGTGGGCGGGGTTGGAAGAGAATCCGCAAGTAGTTAGATTAGCCAACGAACTGGATGAACTATTCGGCAATTTTGGTTTTGAAAGAGAAAAGAGAAGATTCAAATCTCACATAACTATGTTGAGATTTAGAGGGTACGAAGATCAGAAAAAAATATTATCTTTATTAGGGGTAAATATTCCTCAAATAAATTTTACATCAGAGAAAGTAATTTATTTTGAAAGCAGACTGCTCCAGAGCGGTTCAATTTATAGATCAATACAAAGTTTTAATTTGAAAAATTAACGGAGGAAAAAATGGCAGCAGATAAAGACGCCAGACTGAAAATTTTGGATGAAACAATCACCAACATCGAAAAGACATACGGCAAGGGCACAATTATGAAACTTGGCGACGGCGTGATTAATCCCGTCGAATCAATTCCGACCGGATCGTTATCGCTTGATTTTGCGCTCGGCATAGGCGGCGTTCCGCGCGGAAGAATTGTTGAAATCTACGGACCGGAATCGTCGGGCAAAACTACATTGTGTTTGCATATCATTGCAGAAGCTCAGAAAGCCGGCGGACTTGCGGCGTTCATCGATGCCGAACATGCAATGGATATTAATTACGCAAAGAGATTGAAAGTTGACGTTAAAAATTTGCTTTTATCTCAACCGGATTTCGGCGAGCAGGCGCTTGAAATTGTTGACACTTTAACTCGAAGCAACGCTCTCGATATCATCGTGATCGATTCGGTCGCCGCTCTTGTGCCTCGTTCTGAAATTGAAGGTGAAATGGGCGATCCTCAAATGGCGATGCAAGCAAGATTAATGTCTCAAGCATTGCGAAAACTCACCGGCGCAATCAGCCGGTCAAAAACATGCGTCATCTTCACTAATCAATTGAGAAGCAAGATCGGAGTGATGTTCGGTAACCCGGAAACAACAACCGGCGGCAACGCACTAAAGTTTTACGCTTCAGTTCGTCTTGATATCAGAAGAATCGCCGCAATTAAAGACGGGCAAAATGTTGTAGGCAACAGAACGAAAGTAAAAATTGTAAAAAGTAAAGTTGCGCCGCCGTTCAAAGAAGTTGAATTCGATATTCTTTATAACGAAGGAATCAGCAAAGCCGGCGATATTATCGATCTGGCAACCGATCGAAATATTTTGAACAAAAGCGGCGCGTGGTTCACATACAAGGACAACCGTTTCCAGGGTCGAGATCAATTAAAACAGAAGATGCTGGAAGACCCGGAATTATTTTCTTCACTTGAAAAAGAGGTTAAGACCACTCTTGGAATGATGCAAGAGGAATCCAAACCTGTGAAAGAGGAGCCAGAGGCCAAACCGAAGAAAAAATAAAATGAAAATTACCGCTCTTACAAAGAAGGGTAATAATGTTTTAGTTTGTTTCGAAGACGGAGAGTTTGTAGCAGTCGATTACAGAACCGTTCTTGATTACGGTTTGAGGAAGTATGATGATCTCGACGATAATAAAAAGTTGAAACTGATTTCCGACAGCGAATTTGTAAAAGCGAAAGATTCATCATTCCGAATTCTTGCTAAACGGCGGCACTCCGGATATGAACTGCGAAACAAACTCCTCAAAAAAGGTTACACGAAAGAAACCATTGATAGAACTCTTCAAGCTATGCAAGCCGGCAATTATCTTAACGATGAACAGTTCACGAAAGCATACATCGATGAGAGATTGAAGAGAAAGAAGATCGGCATCAATAAGCTCAAAGCTGAATTATTTAAGCGTGGAGTTGCAAGAAATATTATCGAACAAAATCTTTCCGGTATAGATTCTGAACTCAGTTATGAAAATGCTTTGAGCTTGGCGCGGCGGAAAACAGAACTGCTTATTAAAAAAGGAACCGAGCCGAATAAGATCAAACAAAAAGTTTTTGCGTTTCTCAGCTCAAGAGGGTATGATTCCGAGACGATCATGAAAATCTTGCACGGTCTTGAACGAAGCGAAGAGTAATTCGGTTTATTGTTCAATAAGTCTCTTTTCACTATTTTTGAATCCAAAATTCAGCTAGATAGATGAACAAATTCAAAGGTGTGGATTACTATAATGTTGAAGGGCTTCTCCAAGAAGACGAAATCATGGTGCGTAATTCCGTCCGGGAATTTGTTGATGAAAAAGTCATACCGATAATCGAAAAACATTACCGCGAAGAAAAATTTCCGTCTCAGCTTATTCCAGAGTTAGGTAAAATGGGTTTGTTCGGAATTACTCTGCCGCAAAAGTACAGCTGTGCGGAGATGAATAATGTTGCGTACGGTTTGGCGATGCAAGAATTGGAAAGGGGAGACAGCGGCATTCGAAGTTTTGTTTCGGTGCAGACTTCGCTGGTAATGTACCCTATATTTACTTTCGGCAGCGAGGAACAAAAAGATTTTTGGCTTCCCAAACTTGCCTCCGGTGAAAAGGTCGGATGCTTTGGTTTAACCGAACCGGATTACGGTTCCAATCCGGGTGGAATGATAACGCGCGCAGAAAAAGTTCGCGGCGGTTACAAACTCAACGGCGCTAAAATGTGGATTACAAACGGAACCATTGCAGATGTTGCCGTTGTATGGGCAAAACTTGACGGAGAAGTTAGAGGATTTTTGGTTGAGAAGGGAATGAACGGATTTACCGCACCGGAAATGAAAGGCAAGCATTCATTAAAAGCTTCTGTTACTTCTGAATTAATTTTTCAAGATGTGTTTGTTACCGATAAAAATATTTTGCCGGGAAGCAAAGGATTGAAATCGCCGCTAATGTGTTTGAACCAAGCTCGTTACGGAATTGCATGGGGCGTGGTTGGTTCAATGATGGCATGTTACGATACGGCGCTGAATTATGCGAAGTCTAGAATTCAGTTCAGCAAACCGATTGCCGCATATCAGATAACACAGGAAAAGCTTGTTTACTTTCTAACCGAGATTACAAAGTCGCAGTTGATAAATCTTCAGCTTGGAAGATTGAAAGACAAAGGCGAATTAAAGTTTACACAAGTATCAATGGCAAAACGTAACAACTGCGAGAAAGCGTTGGAGATTGCGCGCATGTCCCGCGAAATATTAGGCGCTAACGGAATTCTTGACGAATATCCCGTTATGCGTCATTCACAAAACTTGGAATCGGTGAAAACTTACGAGGGTACTCACGAAATGCATACGCTCATTATCGGCGAGGATATAACCGGTTTCGCTGCGTTCGATTAAAATAGAGACCACGTTGCGTGGTCTTTTTTGTAATTATAAGAGGTCAATATGAAAAAAAATAAAATTGAATTCGAAGGATTAACCTTTGACGATATTCTTTTGGTTCCGGCGCGTTCAGCGGTTCTGCCGCGCCAGACAGATATAACTTCGTATTTAACACGCGACATCAAACTTAACATACCATTTTTATCAGCTGCTATGGACACCGTTACCGAAGCGCCGATGGCAATTGCAATGGCTGCTCAAGGTGGAATCGGCATCATTCATAAAAATATGTCGATTGATAAACAAGCCGACGAAATTGACAAAGTTAAACGTTCTGAAAGCGGAATGATCGTAAATCCCATTACGCTTACACCTGAACGAACTATTTTGGAAGCCGAAGAACTGATGTCGAAGTATCACATTTCCGGAATTCCGGTGGTTGACGCGAAGGGAAAACTTGTTGGAATTTTAACGAACAGAGATCTAAGATTTGAACACAACAAGAATAAGCTTGTAAGCCAGTTAATGACGAAAGAAAATCTTATCACAGCACCGTTGGGAACGACTTTGAAAGAAGCCGAACAAATACTTCATAAACACAGGATTGAAAAATTACCGGTTGTTGATCGCAGAGGAATTATCAAAGGGTTGATTACTTACAAAGATATCATTAAGAAGAAAAAATTTCCTAACGCATGCAAAGATAATCTGGGCAGATTGAGAGTAGGAGCCGGAGTTGGTGTAACTCATGATACGATGTCTAGAGTAGAAGCGCTGGTTGCGTCAAATGCCGATGTGATTGTGGTTGATACCGCACACGGACATTCGGAAGGTGTTTTGAAAACGATCAAGCAGATACGGAAAAAATATAAAGACTTGCAGCTTATTGCCGGAAACATTGTAACTAAAGAAGCGGCGCTGGAACTTGTTGCTTGCGGAGTTGATGCTGTAAAAGTTGGCATCGGTGCCGGTTCAATTTGCACTACGCGCGTAATAGCTGGTGTCGGCGTTCCGCAGATAAGCGCGGTAATGGAAGTCTCGCAAGCGTTGAAAGCTAAGGGCATTCCGGTTATTTCCGATGGCGGAATAAAGCAAACCGGAGATGTTGCAAAAGCAATTGCCGCCGGTGCGGATACGGTAATGATGGGGGGAATGCTAGCCGGTGTTGATGAAACGCCTGGTGAAAAAGTCTTGTTCGAAGGAAGAAGTTTTAAAGTTTATCGCGGTATGGGTTCACTCAGTGCGATGAGGCAAGGAAGCAGCGACAGATACTTCCAAGATATGGAAGCCGACATTAAAAAACTGGTGCCGGAAGGAATTGAAGGACGCGTTCCATATCAAGGCGGGCTTGCTGATACGATCTATCAATTTGTCGGAGGTTTAAGGTCAGCCATGGGTTACTGCGGCGCAAAGACTATCAACGAATTGAAATCGAAATCTAAGTTCGTAAAAATATCTAATGCCGGATTGCGTGAAAGCCATCCACATGATGTAATGATAACAGAAGAAGCTCCAAATTATCACTTAACACAAAAGCGCTAACACATTATGTTCAAAGTTCTTGTAATTGCTTATTACTATCCTCCGTTGGGATTGAGCGGCGTTCAGCGTACTCTCAAGTTTACGAAGTATATGAAGAATTATAATTGGGAACCGACGGTCATCACCGCCGGAAATGTTGCTTACTTCGCTCATGATTTTTCAATGCTCAAAGAAGCAGAAGATGCCGGTGTAAGAATAATTCGAACCGACGCGCTTGATGTTAATGCGATTATTGGCAAACAATACAAAACGGTAAGTATCCCTAGAGAATTCATACGCAAAACTTTATCGAGCATCAGCAAAGCTGTTTTTATCCCCGACAACAAAAAGTCATGGGCAAAGAAAGCATACAAAGCAGCCAAGGAATTGCTCGAAAAGGAAAAGTTCGACATAATCTTCGTCACAATTCCTCCGTATTCAAGTTTTGTTTACGCTGCTAAACTGAAGAAGGAATTCGGCATTCCGTTGTTTGTAGATTATCGTGATCTCTGGTACGGCAACCATTTTGCATTTTATCCAACACCGTATCACAAGTATCGCCATAAGAAATTAGAGTACCGTTCACTCAAAGCGGCGGAAAAAGTTGTGGTAATTAATCGGAGAATTAAAGAAAAGCTGCTCCTCACATATCCTTTCTTGTCGTTCAAAGATGTTATGATTATCCCGCACGGGTTTGATCCGGCTGATTTTGAAATCGCAGAAGACAAAATTGAATCGACCAAGAAGATGAAACTTACTTATGCCGGAATATTTTACGAAAACATCACACCGGAGTTTTTGTTGCGGGCGTATAAGCAATTATCTATCGAGAGACCGGATATTGCAGCACATATCGAACTAGAATTTATAGGTCATCTGCGAAAAGAAAACAAGAAACTAATTCAAGAACTCGGCATCAATGAGTTTGTAAGAGATCACGGCTATCTTGATCACAGAGAAACTGTTAAGAGAATGAAGGGAAGCGATGTTTTATGGATGATGATCGGCGATATTAGAAATGCGGATACTATTTCCACAAGCAAGTTGTACGAATATTTCGGAACCAGAAAACCGATTCTTGGATGCGTTGTTGAAGGTGCAGCTCATTCTGCTTTGAAAGAATACGGAGCTGCATTTATAACTGCGCCGGATAACATTCAGGAGATAAAAGATTCGATAATTAAGATTCATGATCTCTATCAGCAGAACAACTTGCCGGTTCCCAATGAGGAGTTCGTCCAGAAACATGATAGGACAAAACTTACTGAAGAATTAACGAAAGCTTTCCAATTTTACCTTCGAGCGTAATAATGAAAATTGCAATTGTCGGGTCCGGCGGAAGAGAACACGCGTTAGGTGTGAAGAGTGCAGAGTGTAGAACAGTTGAGAAGATTTTTTTCATTACAGGAAATCCGGGTACAAAAGAAATTGGAGAAAATGTTCAAATCAATCCAGATGATCATGATGCGGTTGTGAAATTTTGTCTGGAGCATAAGATCGATTTGGTGGTTATAGGACCGGAAAAACCGTTGACGGAAGGTTTGAGCGATAAACTAAGAGAACACCGGATAAATGTTTTTGGTCCATCGAAAGAAGCCGCACGGATAGAAGGAGAAAAATCCTTTGCCAAAGAGTTAATGCTGAACAATAATATTCCAACTGCTGCGTTTAAAGTATTCTTCAAAGAAAATTATAAAGAAGCGTTATCATATTTAAATTCAATAAGTTATCCCACTGTTATTAAAGCCGATGGAATCGCTGCAGGCAAGGGGGTAATAATAGCCGAGAACGTTGAACAAGCAAAGGCAGCTATCGATGAATGCTTTGTTAGTTGTGCATTCGGTGAAGCTGGGGATAAAGTTGTAATTGAAGAATTCATGACAGGGCAGGAAGCGTCTGTATTTGCGATTACAGACGGAACGAAGTTTATACTTTTGCCTGCTGCGCAAGATCACAAAAAAATATTTGACGGAGATAAAGGAAAGAACACCGGCGGTATGGGTGCTTATGCTCCAACACCTTTTGTAACTGAAAGCGATTTGAAAAGAATTGCAACAGAAATAGTTGAACGAACTTTGGCTGCAATGCGAAACAGTGGAAATTCGTTTGCCGGGTGTTTGTACTGCGGACTAATGATGACAAACGAAGGTCCGAAAGTCGTCGAGTTCAATTGCCGCTTTGGAGATCCCGAAACCCAAGTTGTCTTACCTTTGCTCGAAGGTGATTTTGTTGAATTGCTTTACTCATCAGCAGTTGGGAAACTGAATATGGATTCTGTAAAGTACAACGGCGGGGCATCGGTTTGCGTTGTTGCAGCATCCGGTGGTTATCCTGATAAATATGAAAAAGGTTTTGAGATCAAAGGTTTGGATGCAGTAAACAAATCAGTGAAGGTTTATCATGCTGGGACGAAAGAAGCCGGCGGCAAAATCGTTACGAACGGGGGGAGAGTTTTGAACATCACTTCATTTTCAGAAAAGAACGATCTAGTGGAAGCTAAAAAAATAGCTTACGAAGCTGCTTCGAAGATAAGTTTTCAAGATATGCATTACAGAAAAGATATTGCCGACAAAGCAATCAAAAAATAGATCGTCAGCCTGGAGGCCATTTCATCTTGCGTCCGCCAAGTAGATGCATGTGCAGATGATAAACTTCCTGCCCGGCGTCGGGTCCGCAATTTAGAACCAATCTGAAACCGATTTCCGAAATCTTTTCCTTTTTTGCAATCGCATTTGCCGCGTCAATTAATTCGCCAAGCAGCTTTGAATGTTCTGCCCCGGATAATTCTTTGACGCTTGGGATTTCAACTTTGGGAATTATGAGAATGTGTACCGGTGCCTGTGGTTTGATATCGCGGAAAGCGAGAACATGTTCGTTTTCGAAAACGATGTCTGCGGGAATTTCTTTTCTTATGATCTTCGAAAAAATAGTCTCTGCCATCACTGACCTTTTTCAATTTCATATTTTTTTAATTTATTGTAAAGGTGGCTGCGCTGAATTCCAAGAATCTCTGCAGTCTTACTGATGTTCCAGCTATTTGCGTTAAGTTGTTTAACGATGAATGCTTTTTCCGCTTTCTCCTTAAACTCCTGAAAACTGTTTGTGACGTTTAGGAAATCATCAACATTTGAGGAAGCGCTCTGAGAAAAGAGATTGACTTCCTTTTCAGTTATTTCGTTTTTAGGAGTCATAATAACTACACGTTCTACAACGTTACGGAGTTCGCGGACGTTTCCTTTCCACGGTTGAGACTGAAATGCTTTTATTGCGCCATCGGAATAAATTTTTTGTTGGAATTTATTTTTGTCGCAGATCTGTTTTGAAAAGTGCTCTACAAGCAGAGGAATATCATCTTTGCGTTCGCGGAGCGGTGGAATGTGAACCGGAATGACATTCAACCGGTGATAAAGGTCTTCGCGGAAAATTCCTTTCTTGATTTCTTCCTGAAGGTCTTTATTTGTCGCCGAAATGATTCTAACATCAACTTCGATTTTTGAATTTCCGCCGACGCGTTCGATTCTTCCTTCTTCGATAGCTCTTAAAACTTTTGCCTGGGCATGAATACTCATGTCACCGATCTCGTCAAGGAAAAGATTTCCGGAATCGGCTTGTTCAAACTTTCCAATGCGTTGTTTAACCGCACCGGTGAACGATCCTTTCTCATGACCAAATAATTCCGATTCAATCAGCTCGTGAGGGATTGCAGCGCAGTTAACTTCCACAAGTTCTTTGGATGCTCTGCTACTTTGCCGGTGAATTTCCTGTGCGATCAATTCTTTGCCTGTTCCGTTTTCACCGGTAATAAGTACCCGCGCATCTGTGGTAGCAACACGAGCGATGGTTTCCAAAATTGTTTTTATGACTGAACTGCTGCCGATTATTTTATCAGAAGTAGAAAGTTCTTTCTTGAGCTTTTTGTTCTCTCTAACTAATGCCGATTGCGTTACGGCGTTACGTACACTAATGAGAAGTTTATCGCGGTCGATTGGTTTTTCCAAAAAATCGAACGCGCCAAGCTTTGTTGACTTAACGGCGTTCTCTACGCTCGCATGTGCGGAGATCATCACAACTTTTAACTCAATTTCTTTCTCGCGAAGCCAATTCAATATTTCAAATCCGTTCTTGCCCGGTATTTGAATATCAAGTAGGAGAGCATCGTAATTTCCGTACTCTAACTTTTGAAGTCCTTTGTAGGAGTCTGTCGTGTAATCAACCGAATAATCCTCATACTCAAGAATCATCTTGATGCTTTCGCAAATTTCACGTTCGTCGTCGATCACTAAAATTGATTTCATAACGGTGCCGGCATATATAATAATTGGTAAACTAAAAAAGCATCAGACGGTTTGGCATTCGGATTTTTCTTTAGCATATCGGCGTAAAATTCTCCGATATGATTTGCGATTAAATCTCTTATGTCGTACCCGCCTTGAACAAAAAATCCTTGTTCGAAATACTCCACAAAGATACCCAGAAATTCAGACAAATTGAAAATGGTTACATCGTAATGAAGAAATGCGTTTGCAAAAAAATGGGCGAGCTTATCTTTGTCACCAAAATCATCCTCCGGCGAATCAGGAAAAATTTTCTTCGGTGTGTTTTTTAATTTCTCTTTGAAAATGGAGTTCGGAGGCGACGGAAGCGGAATTGTTACAACGGTTCTGATTACTGGCAAACGCATCAGTATTTTATTGTAAGGAAGAAAAGTAAAAGCGAGACAAAAAAAAGTCTCTGATTGATCCCCATCGAAAAATTTTAATGCTGTTTCATAAATATGATCTACCGTTTCAACGTCCCTATGTGTCGCCGCAAACTGTTTGTATTCATCTGAAGTCATGTAATGTGATATGTAGAACAAACCTCCGTAGAACGATTTGTCGTATTTCTGCTGGGCAAGTAACAAGTTAGGGAAAGGGCTGAACAAGATTATGGGCAAGAGCAAAACAAAAAATTTTTTGCAGTGCGGCATTTTGTTATGTTTGAATAACGCCGGTGCTGAAACGGGGAACAATCGGATTATTATTCGCGTATTCTATTGAATGTGAAATGTATTCGCGCGTCAATGCGGGATCTATGATTTCGTCAACCCAAAGCCGAGCCGCGGCATAAAGTGGAGTGTTTTTTTCTTCGTACGATTGAAGAATTTCGTTCAACAATTTTTCTTTTTGTTCTTTAGTGAATTCCTTTCCGGTTTTTTCCATTTGTTTCAATCGTATATCTAACAAAACGGAACTTGCTTGCGCTCCGCCCATAACGGAAATCTTTGCGCTTGGATACGCGTAGATGAATCTTGGGTCGTAAGCTTTGCCGCACATTGCGTAATTGCCTGCGCCGAAACTATTGCCAACGATGATTGTAATTTTTGGGACAACAGAATTTGCAACAGCGTTCACCATCTTTGCGCCGTCTTTAATTATCCCGCCATGTTCGGCTTTGCTGCCAACCATAAATCCGGTTACGTCTTGCAAAAATACCAACGGAATTTTTTTCTGATTGCAGTTCAAGATGAAACGTGTAGCTTTGTCGGCGCTATCGGAATAAATTACGCCGCCGATCTGCATCTCGCCTTTTTCTGTTTTTACAATGCTGCGCTGATTCGCTACAATTCCAACTGCCCATCCGTCAATTCTCGCGTAAGCTGTAATCAAAGTTTTTCCGTAGCCGGCTTTGTATTCATCAATCTCGGAATCATCAACAATTCGAGAAAGAAGTTCATAAGTATCGTACGGTTTAAAAGTGTCCTCCGGAATCAATCCGTAAATTTCTTTCGGATCGAACTTCGGCGGAAGAGATTGAATCCTATTGAATCCGGCGGTTTCGGTATCTCCAAATTTCGTCACTAAGTTTCTGATTTGAAGAATAGCTTCTTGATCATTCTTCATAACATAATCGGTAACACCGGAAATGTTGGATTGAACGCGCGCGCCTCCGAGTGTTTCATTATCAATTTCTTCACCGATGGCTGCTTTGACAAGATGCGCACCGGCAAGAAAAACCGATCCTTCGCCTTCAACTATTAACGCTTCGTCGCTCATGATCGGCAAGTACGCGCCGCCCGCAACACACGGACCCATGATAGCGGATATTTGCGGGATTCCCATTGCAGACATTACCGCATTGTTACGGAAAATTCTTCCGAAATGTTCTTTATCCGGAAAAATATCTTCTTGAAGAGGGAGGAAGACGCCAGCGCTGTCAACCAAATAAATTATAGGCAACCGGTTTTCGATTGCAATTTCTTGTGCGCGAAGATTTTTTTTAGCTGTGATGGGAAACCATGCGCCCGCTTTTACAGTTGCGTCATTTGCAACAATTACAAAATTCCTTCCGCCGATTTTTCCTACGCCGTAAATTGTTCCGCTGCTCGGCGCTCCGCCGTACTCTTTATACATATCATGCGCGGCAAAAGTATTTATTTCAAAAAATGATGAACCGGAGTCAATCAGTTTCTCAATTCGTTCACGTGCGGTGAGTTTTCCTTTCTCATGTTGTTTTTCGATAGAACTTTTTCCTCCGCCAAGTTTAATTGCATCACGAACCGCGCTGATCTTTCTAATTAGATTTTTGTGGAAGTCTTCTCTTCGAAGAAATTGTTCGTTCGATTTAACGGGTGATCCGATAGTTGCCATGTCATTATTTATTTAGTCTTGTAAAAGAGTTCGTGCAATAACTATCCGTTGTACTTCGGAAGTTCCTTCTCCGATTGTAAGCAATTTTACGTCGCGGTAAAACTTTTCAACCGGATAATCTTTTGTGAATCCGTAACCGCCGAGAATTTGAACGGCTTCGTTTGCGGCTTTTGTGGCTATTTCGCTTGCAAACAATTTTGCTTTTGATGCGATGTCGAGAATATTTTTCCCTTCGTCTTTAAGTCGCGCAGCTTTGAATGTCATTATCCGCGCTGCCTCAACATCCGTAGCGATATCCGCTAACTTAAATTGTGTTGCTTGAAATTCGGAAAGAGCTTTGCCGAATTGTTTTCGTTCTTTAGAGTAGGCGAGAGCCGATTCAAGACAACCTTGAGCAAGTCCTACGCTTAACGACGCAATAGATATTCTTCCACCTTCAAGAATTTTCATTGCTTGACTAAAACCTTCTCCTTCGTTACCGATTAAATTTTCGGCGGGAACTTTGCAGTTGTCGAATGCAAGTTGAGTTGTTTCGCTCGCCCGCATTCCCAATTTATTTTCTTTCTTGCCTACGAAAAATCCTTTCGTTCCTTTTTCAACTATGAAGGCAGAAATTCCTTTTTTGCCTTTTGATTTATCCGTGATAGCCATAACCACAGCTGTTCCGCCGACACCGCCGTGTGTAATAAAGTTTTTTGTTCCGTTAAGAATATAATGATCGCCTTCTTTAACGGCGGTCGTTTGCATTCCGGCAGCATCGCTTCCTGAACCGGGTTCGGTTAAAGCCCACGCGCCGATTTTTCTTCCGCCGGCAAGATCGGGTAAATATTTTTTCTTAAGCTCATCGTTTGCAAACATGTTGATGTGATTGACGCACAATCCATTGTGTGCTGCAACGGAAAGAGAAATGGAAGGATCAATTCTCGCAAGTTCCTCTACAACGAGAGCATACTCAACGTATCCAAGTTGCGAGCCGCCAAATTCTTCCGGCACGAGAATTCCAAGAAATCCCAATTCGCCAAGCTGCTGCATAATATCCATCGGAAATTTTTGTGCCTCGTCAAATTCCATTACGCGCGGTTTAATTTGCTTCTCCGCAAATTCTCTAATCGTGTTCTTAATGGCTATCTGGTTCTCGTCAAAATCTAGAAGGAAATTAGTTTCGGTTTTAGTCTCAATCATGACAAGCCTTTTTATTTGATTGTTGATTTGAAATCATTAAAAAGTGTTTCCGCAATCTCATAAGGAGAAGTTTCTCCTTCAACGACTTTCGCCAGCGATGCATCCAAACTCTCTGCACGGTGTTCTCTCCAAAGTTCGTTTTTCATAAGGTGCTCAACAATTTCTTTTATTCGAACCTTGTAATGTTCTTCACGCTTGGTTTTCAGAAATCCGTTCGCTTCCAAATAATTTTTATGTTTTGCAATTTCTTCAGCGATCTCGCGCGTACCGGTATTTTCTGATGCGACCGCTTTCAAGATATTGGGCAGCCAACTTTTTTCTGTATGCTCTCTGAACATCAAAATTGTTTTGAGAGCAGAAAGCGCGCTGTCGGATCCCGGTCTATCGCTTTTGTTGAGAACGAAGAAATCTGCAATCTCCATCAGTCCGGCTTTCATCGCTTGAATAGAATCTCCGCTTTCCGGAACGAGAACAACGATTGTTGTGTCCGCAGCTTTTGCAACATCAAGTTCGGATTGTCCTACGCCGACTGTTTCGAAAATAATGTAATCGTAACCGGCTGCGTCAATTATATCTGCGGCGTCGATTGTTTTTTTGCTGAGTCCGCCGAGACTTCCGCGTGTTGCCATACTGCGAATAAAAACACCTTCGTCGCTGCCGATGTCGCTCATACGAACACGATCGCCAAGCAGAGCGCCGCCGGTAAATGGGCTGGTAGGATCGACGGCAATAATGCCGACAGTTTTGCTTTGCTTTCTATAAAATTTTGTGAGTTGATTTGTCAAAGTTGATTTACCGGCGCCTGGCGGTCCGGTAATTCCGATTCGGTAAGCGCGGCCAATTCTTTTGTGGAGCTCTTTCAATAATTCAGTCGAATAAGAATTTCCGGTCTCTATCAAACTAATGGCTCGCGAAACCGCACGCTTGTCCTTGCTGAAAATTCTTTCAATTATTTTATCTGGAATCATTCTTCAACTATTTATATAAACCGTTTTGAGAAATATATTCTTTTACACTTTTGGGAACAAGGTATTCTATCGAGAGACCTTCTTTAACGCGTTTGCGTATTTCAGTCGCAGAGATTTCAATTGTCGGTGTATCGATGATAATTGCCGTATCGAAAAATTTGTTCTTGGTCTCGGCTTCAATGTTGGTGCTTCTTTTCATCACAACGAGAGTAACCAATTCCAAGATTTTTTCCGGTAAGTGCCATTTATCGAACACCAACAAATTATCGTAACCGATGATCAGTTCTAACTTCGGATAAGTATTTTCCAATTCCAGAAGTGTGTCGTAGGTGTATGAAACACCGCTTTTGCTTATCTCGTAATCGGAAACTTCGAAATAGGGAAATGACTCGATTGCGAGTTTCAACATATTCATTCTGTGGAGCGATGAAGTCGGTGCGAGATCTGTCTTGAGCGGAGAAATGTTATTAGGAATGAAAATTATTTTTTCTAGGTCACGTTTTTCATAAACCAATCTTGTTGTTATAAGATGCCCTAAATGTATTGGATCGAATGACCCGCCGAAAACTCCGACTGCTTTCATTTATTCCGTCGTCAAATTACTTGATAGTATTCCGCGAATTAATACACGATTCTTCTTAATCTCCGATTCGTAATATGTTGTTCTGGAATCTTTCGCTTTCTTCAACTGGTTTTTACTAAATGCCAGTCTGACAGCAGCTTTAATGTATTGTCGCCGAATATTTTCATCAATCCAGCCGCTCTTAAATCTATTGAAACCGGACAAAACATTTAAGTGAGCATCCGGAATAAAACCAAGTCTAATTTCTTCCGACAATTCTCTTTGAATAATTTTCTTCTCATTTTCAATTGACAATTTAAACACAAAAAAGAAAAATTGGATACACAAAAAGATAAATATCATTCCTAAAAGATAAGTACTCTCAAAACTAACGGAATAATTCCACATGAAGTGAATGAAAATCGCTAGAACCAGTCCTATCACTGGGAAAATATTTTTAGCCCATGAGTTTGAAAATTTAGCCAATCCGAGAAACGCGCCGAATGTACCAGTTGCAATCGCGTGCATAACCGCTGAAAAGAGAGAACGGATAATCACGATGTAGAACCATGAAGTAAGAGAATTTCCGTAAGTGATGAAATAAATAAAGTTCTCCGTCATACCGAATCCGAGACCGATTGCGCAGCCGTAAACCAATCCATCGGTAATGTTGTCGAAATCCTTTTTGTTCACCGTGTAAAGAAGAAAAACTCCTTTGGCAAATTCTTCACTGAGCGGGGCAAACAAAACAATCTGAAGAAAAGAATTTTGATTTGAGTTTGTCAGCGGGGAAGATGCGGCGTTCAAGATGCTTGTGCCAATCAAAGCAAGAATGACTGCTCCAAAAGATCCCCAGAAGAAATGTATCATTACCGCAGTGAACGGCTCGCGGTCGTACTTATCCATTCTCCAAATTATTATCAAGTAAAAAATCATCGGCAGAATTGCAGCGAGTATGGAAGCATAGACCGGCATATTCAAACTCTTCTACTTTTACTCAAAAGGACGGAATTCTTGATTATAAATGACGGCGGGTGTATATTTTGACCCAATTTTTTCATTGTTCTTCATATGATTATAAAATATACTAATTTTTCGGACGGTATCCATCAGTTTACGCAGACTGAGACTGTCAAAAGTTTGAAATTGGAAGAACCGTTCTTTGGAAATGTTGAGATCAGTTGTAAGATGGATAAATCACCACACCAGATTGTGTTGGATTGTGATTTATTACTTCATACAAAATTGATTTGTGACAGATGTACTAAAGAATTCAACTCTGATCTAACAAATCATTTCCAGATAATTTACCTTTTCAACAAAGAATCGCAAAAAGTTGACGATTTTAATTTTAAGTTTTTGTCTCCGGTTCAGGATAAGATAGACATTACTAGTGAAATATTTGAATATGCCGAACTTTCGGTACCGATGAAAAAGTTATGCCGCGAAGATTGCAAAGGATTGTGTCCAAAATGCGGAACAAACTTGAATCTGAAAAAATGTTCTTGCAAGGATGAAAAAGTGCATGACGTTTGGGAACCACTTAAAAAATTGAAAGATAAACTCAATAACTAATTAAATAGGAAACTAAAATGCCAAATCCGAAACGTAGAATGTCTAAGAGCAGACGGGATAAGCGAAGAACACATTACAAAGCGACTGTTCCTTCCTTAAGCCGCTGTTCAAACTGTGGCGAAATAAAACTCAGCCATAGAGCTTGTCCAAACTGCGGATATTATGCCGGCAGATCAATGTTCGTCCCAGAATCATAAGAATATCTCTTAGATGACAGAATTAAAATTGGAAAAATGTACAATTGCACTCGATGCTATGGGGGGAGACTACGCCCCTAAGCACGAGATTATTGCTGCCATTGCCGCAATGCAAGAAGACAACAGTTTTGATTTGATTCTTGTCGGCGATAAAGAACGAATTTTGAAAACTGCGCGTGAAGAAAATGTAAAGATTGATGAACGAGCCATTCATCATACAACACAGATTATTGGAATGTCTGACACACCGACTGTAGCGATAAAATCTAAACCGGATTCTTCGCTGGTTGTTGGTGCAAAACTGGTCAAGGAAAAGAAAGCTCACGCATTCGTTAGCGCCGGAAACACCGGTGCTATGATGGCGGCTTCTACTTTAATTATGGGCAGAATACCTGGTGTTGGCAGACCAACCATTGGAGCCTCATTTCCAACGACGCAGAATAAAATGTGTCACGTGTTCGATGCCGGTGCGAGTGTTGACAGCAAACCTCAGCATCTATTCGAGTACGCAGTGATGGGATCGATATTTGCGAAAGAAATGTATGGTGTTGAAAATCCTTCCGTTGGAATTCTAAACGTCGGTGAGGAAGAATCCAAAGGGAACGAACTCACGTTCGCAACACAAAAACTTTTCAAGGAATCGAAACTGAATTTTCACGGCAACGTTGAAGGCAGAGATATTCTAAAAGGAACTGTTGACGTTGTTGTATGTGACGGGTTTCTCGGTAATATTATTCTGAAGTTTGGCGAAAGCGTTTTAACTCTGCTTAAAACCAGAGTTAGAAATTATGCTAACGAAGGAATCTTGAACAAGCTGAAAGCACTTGTTGTTAAGTCGGTTTTGAAAGCCACTCTTTCCGATATGGATTACGAAACACACGGCGGTGTTCCGCTGCTTGGTGTTAACGGCATCAGCATAATCGGTCACGGTTCAAGCTCACCGCTGGCAATTAAGAATATGATTCTACGCGCAAAAGAAATGTACGATAAAAATCTAATCACGAAATTTGAGGAAGCACTAAAATCCTATGCAGTCACAAAGTAAATCAAAAATAAATGCAGCCATTACCGGAGTTGGAATGTACGCTCCGGAGAAAATTTTAGATAACAAATATTTCGAAAGTATTGTTGATACAAACGACGAATGGATTGTTTCGCGCACCGGAATCCGTGAAAGAAGAATGATGGAAAACGGCGCAACGAGCGATATGGCGGTTAAAGCCATTGAAGATTTATTAGCAACCACCAAAGTCGATCCTAAAGATATTGATGTAATAATTGTTGCTACCGTAACACCTGACATGTTTTTTCCGGCAACTGCTTGTTTGGTTCAAGAAAAAATCGGCGCTACAAAAGCTTGGGGTTTCGATCTCTCTGCTGCTTGTTCGGGATTCTTGTTCGCACTTCAAACTGGCGCAAGTCTAGTTGAAACCGGTAAGTATAAAAAAGTAATTGTCGTTGGTTCCGATAAGATGACGGCGATTACAGATTATACCGATAGAAACAATTGCATTCTTTTCGGTGATGCAGCATCTGCCGTTCTGCTTGAACCTACCGAGGATTTTAGATACGGCATTAAGGATTCACTATTATATATTGATGGAGCGGGCAAAGACAGTCTGAATATGAAAGGAGGCGGAAGTTTGAATCCTCCTTCCCACGAAACCGTTGACAAGAAGATGCATTACATCTATCAAGATGGTAAAGCTGTTTTCAAAGTTGCAGTTAAAGGAATGGCTGATATTTCGTACGAGATTATGCAGAAAAATAATTTGAAAGGTGAAGACGTTGCGTATTTGGTTCCTCATCAGGCAAATCTAAGAATAATTGATGCTACAGCTCAACGCATGGGAATTTCGAAAGAGAAAGTAATGGTCAATATAGATAGATACGGCAACACAACTGCAGCTACTATTCCGCTGTGTTTAACAGAATATTATCGCGCGGGAAAAGTGAAGAAAGGTGATAATCTAATTCTCGCAGCATTCGGCGCCGGTTATACATGGGGTTCTATATATTTGACCTGGAGTATGGATTAGTGGGAAAACGTGTGTTCATATTTCCAGGACAAGGTTCTCAATATGTGGGAATGGCTAAAGACCTTTACGAGAATTCCGTAGAGGCAAAGGAAATGATTCGCACTGCCGAGGAAGCGACTGGCATTGCTCTTCCACATTTAATGTTTAACGGTCCTGAAGATTCTCTGAAACAAACCGACGTAACGCAGCCTGCAATTTTTGTTCATAGCGTGGTTCTTGGAAGTATTATCAGAACATTGGAACCAGATATGGTTGCAGGACACTCATTGGGTGAATACTCTGCACTTGTAGCGGCTCGATCAATTCAGTTTTATGATGCGGTGAAGCTTGTTCATCATCGCGGTAAAGCTATGCTTCAATCGGGAATCGAACAGCCCGGAACAATGGCTGCTGTTGTTGGTTTACAAAGTGATGTTCTAGAAAATATTTGCAGCGAAGCATCTTCAAAAGGAATTGTTCAGTGCGCAAATTTTAATTCGCCGGGACAAATTGTTATTTCAGGTTCGGTTGATGGCGTTAAGGCGGCGATGGAAATCGCAAAAGCCAAAGGCGCTAAACTTGTTAAAGAATTGATTGTCAGCGGAGCGTTTCATTCACCGTTAATGCAAAGCGCAAAAGAAAGTTTGAAAGTAAAGCTAGAGACAACTCCGTTTTACGATGCGAAGATTCCGGTTTATGCAAACGTAACAGCCAAACCGGTAAGTGATAAGGAAGAAATAAAAGAACTTTTATATCAGCAACTTGATCATCCTGTTAGATGGGAAGAGACAATTGTGAATATGATTGCCGATGGTGCCGATGAGTTTTATGAAATTGGTCCCGGTAAGGTGTTGCAAGGTCTGGTGAAAAGAATTAATCCAAATGTAAAAGTGTTTGGTATCGACAAATTTTCCGATGTTGAAAGGTTTCTCTGATGCAGCATAAATTTGAAAAGAAGATCAACGATATGTTCGTCGATCCAATCATTTTCACACAAAAATTTGTTAAGGCGTGCGATATCTGCATCTGTTCCGGCGAATGCTGCTATTACGGCGTATATACCGATAAGTCGGATTATGAAAAGATTCTTTCAGTCAAAGAGAAAGTCATTAAATATATGGATGAATCTCAAACCAAAGATGTTGCTAAATGGTTTGAAGAACCTGAAGAGGATGATGATTTTCCATCAGGCATAGCAATTGGGACGGAAGTTCATAACGGGAAATGTGTTTTTCTTGATAAACAAGGATTTTGCACACTTCAAAAAATGGCTTATGCTGAAGGGGAATTCAAGTGGAAATATAAACCGCTATATTGTATATTATTTCCGCTTGTAATTTTTGAAGGTGTGCTAACCGTTGATGATGAGCATCTTGCTAGTATGCACTATTGCAGCAAATCTCAAAATCAAGTTTCGACAGTGTTTGAATGTTGTAAGGAAGAGTTGCGTTATCTGTTAGGCGAGAAGGGATTTGAGGAATTGGAAGACTACCGTGAAGAATACTTTAAGAATTTGAAAAAGACTGAGATCAAAGTTGAAGTTAGCAAATAAGAAGGCAATCGTAACGGGTGGAACTCGCGGCATAGGTAATGCTATTGTGCGCGAATTAGCAGGAAACGGTTGCAGCGTTGTTTTTACTTATTTCAGTTCGGATGAAGCTGCCCGTCTTTTAGAGAACGAATTGACAAGCGATAATGTTAAAGTGCTTGGCTTTAAAGCTGATGCTGCTTCTTTTGCAGCAGCACAAGAAACCGTAAATTACGCTATTCAAAATATTGGCGGTTTAGATATTCTTATTAACAATGCCGGACGTACAAAAGATAATTTACTTCTCAGAATGTCCGAGCAGGACTTTGATTCAGTGGTAAATGCTAACTTGAAAAGTGTTTTCAACTATACTAAAGCGGCATTGAAACCGATGATCAGCCAGCGTTACGGAAAGATTGTAAATATCAGTTCGGTTGTCGGTATTATTGGTAATCCTGGTCAAGCGAACTACGTTGCGTCCAAAGCGGGAATTATCGGACTCACCAAATCGAACGCTAAGGAATTGGCTTCAAGAAATATAAATGTTAATGCGGTAGCGCCGGGATTCATAGAAACAGATATGACCGGCAAACTTAACGATCAACAAAAGGAAGCAATTTTATCCGCTGTACCTATTAAGCGTCTTGGAAAACCGGAAGACATCGCAAAAGCTGTTGCCTTTCTTTGCAGCAGCGATGCAGATTATATTACGGGCCAAGTCTTAAAGGTTGACGGCGGAATGGTAATGTAAACGAAGTTTTTAATAAACAACATTTATTAACTAAACAAGG
>JAKAEE010000121.1 GCA_021820065.1 Bacteroidota bacterium
CGCCATCAGACAAAAGTTTAAATCCGCTTTTGGGATCGATCGAAAGCGCGATGGCAATCAATCCGGCAAGGATAACTAAAAACGGAACTGCCATCTTGAAAAATGATGCGAGTATCGGCGTCATTCTGGCAGACCGAAGATCTTTAGCAGAGAACGCGCGTTGAACCACAAGAAAATCTGTCGTCCAATATCCGAATGACAGAACAAAACCTAATCCTAAAACAATTCCAGCCCAATGAATGAACATTCCGTTTTGAATAGGATTCGAAGAAGTTGACCACAGAGTTGTGAACGAAACTTGTGAGCTGTACTGATTTATTCTTGCTATAATTTCTTTCATGCTTCCGATTTCCAAAATGCCCATCGCTGAAACCAAAAACAATCCGAACCAAATCAAAAAGAATTGTATGATCTCGGTAAAGATTGCGGACATCAATCCGCTCATCGTAACATAAACCGCAACAGTGATTGCCGACGTCCACATGCTTACGTCCCAATTCCATCCAAGAAAAGTATGAAGAACAAGAGCCATAGCGTAAAGATTTATTCCCGAAACCAGCAGAGTCATAATAGCAAAAGCAACACCGTTCAGCACGCGGGTTTTTTCATCGAATCTTAATTTCAAATAGCCCGGCACAGATTTGATCTTGCTGCTGTAGTAAAACGGCATCATGTAAACGCCAAGAAATAACATCGCCGGTATTGCGCCGATCCAATAGAAGTGTGCAACATACATTCCATACTTGAAGGTGTTGCCGGTCATTCCCAACAATTCAAGCGCGCCGAGATTTGCCGAAAGAAATGCTAACCCGGCAACCCAAGAAGAATTTTTTCGTCCGGCGAGAAAAAAATCTTCTTCGCTCTTTGTGAATTTGCGGAGATAAAAACCGATGCCGAGAACAAATCCGAAATAGATTAGAATTATTATCCAGTCCACCACATTCAACCCGATTGCTTGCATAGATTTCCCCTTAATAGATTAAGATTGTTGATTGCGATTTTTGCTTTGGAAATTACAAAATAGATTTTCTTTAATCACAATTTTTTATGCACCGAAGATTAAACTGCGGAATATCCTTCATCCCCGCTTTAGCTTGAGTTCATAAAATCACACACAGTGCAGAGACAAAATTGAGTTCATCCATAATGAATTTTTTGTAATTTATAACTGTTAGTATTTAAAAGAACGACAAATATAGATTCTCACAAGGATTAATAAATGGCGACAAAGTACGATGTAATTGTAATTGGCAGCGGACCCGGCGGCGAAGGCGCTGCCATGACATGCACCAAAGACGGGAAACGCGTTGCAGTTTGCGAAGAATTCTCTTTGGTTGGCGGAAGCAACACTCACAAAGGAACAATTCCCAGCAAATCATTAAGACATGCAAGCCAAATTTTGTACGATAGCAATAGATTGGAAGGAGCTAATTACCAGTCATTGCTGAAACAAACCGAATCGGTTATTAGAAGCCAGGTTGAACTCAGACACGGATTTTACACAAGAAATTTTGTTGATCTTTTGATTGGACGCGCAAAATTTCTCGATGCACATACAGTTGAAGTTACCGAACCAACCGGGTTGAAAAAGACTTATGAAGCCGATGCATTTTTTATTGCAACCGGTTCACGACCATATCATCCACCGGATGTTGATTTCACCCATCCGCGAATTGTTGACAGCGATAAACTTTTAAAAATCTCAGATAATCCCAGAACACTTACCATTTACGGTGCCGGTGTGATTGGCTGCGAATACGCTTCCATCTTTAGAGGTTTGAATGTTAAAGTGAATTTGATAAACACACGCAGCCAGCTTCTTGCCTTTTTGGATGACGAAATAATTGATGCGCTTGCTTACCATCTTCGCGAAAACGGTGTGTTGATAAGACACGGCGAAGAATACGAAAAAGTTGTTGCCGATGATTGCGGCGTAACGATCTATCTGAAATCGAACAAAGAAATTAGAAGCGATTATTTATTGTGGGCGCAAGGAAGAACCGGAAACACAGATAACATGGGATTCGAAGATTTAGGAATTAAAACAGACGCAAGAGGATCGATCCCCGTTAATCAATTTTATCAGTCCATTGTTCCCCACATTTATGCGGTTGGCGATGTGATAGGTTATCCAAGTCTCGCAAGCGCGGCGTATGATCAAGGTAGATTTGCAGCGCGTCATTATGTTGCCGGCGAAGTCAACACGCTCAAGATCGAAGATATTCCAACCGGAATTTATACTATACCGGAAATCAGTTCCATTGGATTGAATGAGCGCGAATTAACTGAACAAAAAATTCCGTACGAAGTCGGTCATTCGTTCTTCAGGCATCTTGCAAGAGCGCAGATAACCGGAAGAACCGTCGGCATGCTGAAAATTCTATTTCACAGAGAGAGTTTGAAAATTCTCGGCATACATTGTTTCGGCTACGAAGCCTCGGAAATCATTCACATCGGTCAAGCAATTATGTCGCAAGAAGGCGAAGGAAATACGTTGATGTATTTTATCAACAGCACATTTAATTATCCGACCATGGCGGAAGCGTATCGAGTTGCAGCGTTGAATGGACTTAATAGAGTAGAGTTAAGCAAAAGGTCGGGAGTCTGATAACAAACAAAATATTTTCAATCAAACTTTTGCAGTATTACTACCGCAGCACCCCCATTGCTTTTTGAAGACGAACATAAGCGACTTGGTAATCGTAAAGTGATTGTATGTGAGTCATCTGTGCATTCAGCAAAGTAACTTGAGCATCTGTAATTTCAATCGGGCTCCCCACTTCTTCTTTGTATCTCGCTTCGGCAAGTTTAAAAGCTTCTTCGGCTTGTTGTACAAGAGATTTTGTTGCGTCGATCTTTGCCAATGCCAACTTAACGCTTGCATATTGCTGCTGCACATCAAGGTTTACTGTTTGAAGTGAATAGTCATACTGCGCTTCGGCAATATTTAAATTTGCTTTTGCTTGATCGATTCCGGCGTCGAGCGCAAAACCTTGAAAGAGCGGCAGAGAAAAACTTAAACCAATATTCCACGAATTCAGAAAATTTTGATTGAGCGCGTATCCGCGCCAAGTGTACCCGCCGGTTGCGCTTATTGTCGGCAAGTTCGCGGTCCATGCCGATGTAACAAAAGATTTGTTCGCTTCAACCCGGTATTTGCCGCCGATCAACTCGGGTCGATTTAAGTAAGAAATTCTCATCGCGTTATCTAAACTAACTGTGTCTTTGCTCAATTCAAGATTATCCTTCAATTGAAAATTATCACCCAGTTTTGTATTGAGAACGTTCTCAAGCTGAAGTTTGCTGACGATAAGATTGTTCTGCGAGGTTATCAGATTTACTTTGGCGTTCGCTTCGTCGGTTTTCGCCTTCAGCACATCGAATTGCGGTTTCTTTCCGACTTCATAAAATTTTTCCGCCTGATCTAAATGTTCTTTTGCCTGCAGAAGAGATTCCAGATTAACTTTCTGAATTCTTTCTGCCTGCAGATATGAAAAGTATGCGAGGTAAGTGTTTAGGATCAAATTTTGTTTCGCAGAAATTAAATCTTGTAGTGACGCATTTTTCAAATCCGCTGTTGCCGATACGCGCGAAAACGTTTTTCCAAAATCGAATACCAATTGTTGCGCCTGGAATCCTACTGCATAGTTCTCGTAATCTGCCGGTCTGGCGGTGGGACCGAAGAAAAACGTTCCGCCGTTCTTGGCAAAACTTGACTGCAATGAAATCTGCGGGAATAGTGCCGAACGTACACCTGTCAGATTGGACGACGATAATTCGTAACTGTTTTCAGCAATTCGAAGTTGAGGATTATTCTTCAGCGCGATATCAATACATTTCTCAATTGTGAGTGTGTCTTGCTGTGCAAAAGTTGAACCGCCAAGAAACAGCATAACAACAAAAAATAAAATCAAACGAACCGGGTTAATTGCTTTCATTTTCATCAACAATTTTTGCTCTAAATTTTTCTTCAAACAATGTATAAAGTGTTGGAACAAACAACAGCGTCAAGAACGTCGAAACGGTTAATCCACCGATGACGGCAATTGCTAACGGCGCTTGAGATTTTTCGCCGCCAACACCAAGCGCAAGCGGAATCAATCCTAAAACCGTTGCTAACGTTGTCATCAATATCGGACGTAACCTTGTTCTGCCCGCGCTTACAACCGCTTCATGCAGTTCAATTCCCCGTTTCCTAAGTTTGTTTGTGTAGTCAACAAGTAAAATTCCGTTCGACACAACAATTCCAATCATTACAATTACTCCTTCGAACGATGTAACCGAAAGAGTTGTGCCGGTTAAGAACAAAGCCCAGACAACACCAACCATTCCCAGCGGTACGGTAAACATGATTATGAACGGATCGACCAGCGACTGAAACTGTGACGCCATTACCATGTAAACCAAAATAATTGCGAGTATAAGTGCGAGTCCAAGATCGCCAAAAGTTTTCTGCTGCTGCTCAACGTTTCCGCTAAGTTGAACTTGAAAGCCGGAAGGGACTTGAATATTCGCTAGCTTATCGCCAATTTCTTTTGATACACTGCCCAAGTCTCTTCCCTCAACGTTGGCAGTTACTTCAACAATTCTCTCCTGGTATCTTCTATCGATTTGAATCGGTGCCTTCACCAAAGTAACATTCACAAGGTTAGACAATTTAATCATTTGTCCTTGAGAGTTTTGTACGCTCAAGTTTTTAATATCATCAATTTTATTTCTGTAATCCTCGGTCAGTCTAACCAAAATGTTGTATTGATTTCCGCTTTGCGGATCGGTAAAAATAGATGCAACGGTTCCGCTGATTGCAGTTGTAATCGTGCTGGAAATTTGCTGAACATTAACACCAAGCGCGCCGGCTTTTTCTCTATCGATTGCAATGTGCAATTCGGGCAAATTCAGCTCACGGGAAATCTGCGCATCGGTAGCGCCTTTGGTTGATTTGACTACATCATAAATTTGTTGAGAAAGTTTGTTCGCCGTATCAAAATCTTGTCCGCTTATAATAACATCAATCGGTGCAGACGAACCGAAGTTGAGAAGGAATTTCAAGAAGCCGCCGCTGTTGATAAATATTT
>JAKAEE010000122.1 GCA_021820065.1 Bacteroidota bacterium
GTTATTCTGTTCTCAATTTTCATTTTGATTTCAATTTGTTGGATTCAAATCTTGTTAAATGAATTCTCTTAATCAAGGTTTGATAAACGCAGACCTATTAATTAAATTAGCGGAGCGTTTTAATAAAAGAAGGAACTGTTTGAGAGCAATCATTCCTGCTGCGGGATTCGGCACTCGTCTAAAACCCCATACATATTCCCTTCCAAAAGTTTTGCTGAATGTCGGGGGCAAACCAATGATCGGTCACATCATTGATAAAATTATTTCTTACGGAATAAACGAAGCCACATTTGTAATCGGCTATTTGGGCGAACAAATTAGAGATTATGTTGGCAAGGAATACCCTTCTTTGGATGCGGCTTTTGTTGAGCAGGAAGAACTTCTCGGTCTTGCACATGCTATCAAAGTTGCGGTTCCCACTTTGGATGATGGTGAAATATTAATCATTCTTGGCGATACAATCTTTGATGTTGATCTGAAATCTGTGTTTGAAAAGAAAGTCAGTTCACTCGGCGTTAAAACGGTTGATGATTATTCGCGTTTCGGTGTAGCGGTTTGTGAGGATGAAAGGATTATCAAACTGGTTGAAAAACCCCAAGAGCCGATTTCCAAACTTGCTCTAGTTGGACTTTATTACATTCACAACTCGGAAATTCTGGTTGAAGCAATCAATGAACTTTTCAGCAAGAAAATAAAAACACGTGGAGAATATCAGCTTACCGACGCGCTACAAATAATGTTGGATAAAGGCGAACAGATTACAACGTTTCAAGTTGACGGCTGGTATGATTGCGGTAAGCCCGAAACGCTTCTTGCCACGAATCAATTTTTATTGCGAACAAACGGCACGAATAGAAAATTAGAGAATGTAATTGTGATTGACCCCGTCTTCATTGCTGAGAATGCAGTGATAACAAATTCCGTAATTGGTCCTTACACAACAATATCCGAAAACTGCGAAATCACCGAATCGATTATCCGCAATTCGATAGTGAGCTCGGGTGCAAGAATTGAAAAAGTCTTGTTGGAAAATTCAATCATAGGCAGCAACGCAATTGTAAAAAGTAATTTCAAAAAGTTGAACACCGGCGATTCGTCCGAAATAGAGTTTAACTAAAAACAAATAGAGGAATAAATGTCATACTTGTTCACATCGGAATCAGTTTCCGAAGGTCACCCGGATAAAGTCTGCGATGCAATTTCCGACGGGGTATTGGATGCTATTTTTGCTCAAGATCCAAATGCCCGTGTTGCATGCGAAACTTTTGTTACTACAGGGCTTGTAGTAGTCGGCGGTGAAGTTACAACGAAAGCTTATGTCGATATCGAAAAAATTATTCGCAATACAATTAGAAATATTGGTTATACACGAGCAGAATATAAATTTGATTCCGAATCATGCGGTGTGTTGAATGCGATTCATTCGCAATCTCCCGATATTGCAATGGGCGTTGATAAAGGCGGCGCGGGTGACCAGGGATTAATGTTCGGTTATGCGTGCGATCAAACACCTGAGCTAATGCCGATGCCGATCGTTTATGCTCACAAACTTGTTAAGCGACTTGCTGACATACGGAAAAAGAATTCTAAACTTATGCCCTATCTTCGACCGGACGCAAAATCTCAGGTTACGATTGAATTCGACGATAAAAATAATCCGGTGAGAGTTGATGCTGTAGTTATTTCAACTCAGCATGACGGTGATGTTAGTCAGAAAAAAATTAAGGACGATGTAATAAAGCACGTCATAAAAAATGTAATTCCTAAAAAATATCTCGACGCCAAAACAAAATATTTTGTCAATCCCACCGGAAGATTTGAAATCGGCGGACCGCACGGTGACAGCGGTTTAACCGGAAGAAAAATTATTGTCGATACATACGGCGGCTGGGCTCCTCATGGCGGCGGCGCATTTTCAGGCAAAGATCCATCGAAGGTTGATAGAAGCGCAACGTACGCGGCGCGTCACATCGCTAAAAATGTAGTTGCAGCCGGACTTGCGAAAGAATGTCTTGTTCAAGTCGCTTATGCAATCGGCGTTGCAGAACCGGTTTCAATTCTAGTGAATACAAAAGGAACCGGAAAAATTTCCGACAAAGCAATTTCCAACATGATAAAAAAAGAAGTTGATCTTACGCCCAAAGGAATAATCACACGGTTAAAATTGCGAAGACCCATTTACCAGAAGACTTCTTCTTACGGTCACTTCGGACGCAACGATAAGGATTTTTCTTGGGAACAATTGGACTTGGTTTCAACATTTAAGAAATATATTTAATCAAAAAAGGAGAATACTCTTAACATGGATTCTAAAGCTGGTAAATACAAAGTAAAAGATTTGGGTCTCGCAGCCGAAGGTAGAAAGAAAATCGAATGGGCGGAATCCCGCATGCCGGTAATGATGGCGTTACGCGAAAAATATTCAAAGACAAAACCGTTAAAAGGTTATAAGATTGCCGGATGCCTTCACGTTACAAAAGAAACGGCAGTGCTTGTTGAAACATTAAAGTCTGCTGGTGCACAGGTTAGCTGGAGCGGCTGCAATCCGCTTTCAACTCAAGACGAAATTGCTGCGGCATTAGCGAAGAATGGTATTGAAATTTACGCATGGCACGGGCAGAACGTGAAAGAATTTTATTGGTCCATCGAGCAGACACTTTCGATGAAACCGAATCTCACACTTGATGACGGTGCGGATTTAATTTTCACCGTTCACAATAAATATCCTAAGCTTGTAAACAACATAATCGGCGGTACGGAAGAGACCACGACAGGTGTTCACCGCTTACGCGCAATGTCTGCCGCAAAAAAATTGTTGTATCCCGTAATTGCTGTTAATGACGCGGAAACAAAATGGGATTTCGATAATGTTTATGGAACCGGTCAATCGTCAATTGATGGAATTTTACGAGCCACATCCGTTCTTCTTGCCGGCAAAAATTTTGTTGTTGCCGGGTACGGTCATTGCGGTAAAGGCGTTGCAATGCGCGCTGCCGGTTTGGGCGCTAATGTCATTGTAACCGAAGTGAAACCAACCGCAGCTTTGAAAGCAACGCTTGAAGGTCACGTTGTTATGACCATGGACGAAGCCGCTAAGATCGGAGATATATTCATAACAGCGACGGGTGTTAAGGATATCATTACAGAAAAACATTTCAAAGTAATGAAAGACGGCGCGATTGTTTGCAACACGGGTCATTACGATTGTGAAATAAACATCAATCATCTTGCAGCATTGAGCAAAGGCAAGAGAACTGTTCGCCCCAACAATGAAGAATACACATTGAAGAACGGGCATAAAGTTTATCTGCTTGCACAAGGAAGATTGGTAAACTTAGCCGCGGCGGAAGGGCATCCGTCTGAAGTAATGGATATGTCTTTTGCCAATCAGTTCATGTCGCAAATCCGTTTAGTAAATTATCACAAGAAAGGCATTAAAGTTGAACCGCAAGTGCTCGATATTCCGGAAGAACAAGATCAAGAAATTGGCGGAATAAAATTGAGAACTATGGGATATAAAATAGATAAGTTGACGAAGGAACAGGAAGTTTACATGAATGATTATAGTGCCGGAACGTAAAAAGTAGTTAGTATAGAGTATGTAGAAGTTAGAAAAAAAGTATGTAGAAATTAGAAGAGGCTGTATCTATCCAACGAGACAGCCTCTTTTTTTTATGAATTAAGTTGTTGCGTAACTGCCCGCAAGCGACCCGTCAATGAGCATCTTGCCTTTTCTCTTCAGCAAGTTCATTAATTCATTTAACAGAACATAAATGTCGGTCGGTTTGCTGATGTAAACGTCGCAGCCGGCATCGAGAGCGTTAATTCTATCTCTGTTGAATGCATGCGCAGTGTAACAAACAATGGGAATGGTTGAATAATCCGGATTGTTTCGCAATTCCCTTGTAAGGTCTAATCCGTTTTTGTTTCCGCGGATTGATATATCCATAACGATTAAGTCATACCGCTCTTTGTGGAGAAATTCGTAAAATGTGTCGGCTGAATCGCATAGATCAACGTTAAAATACTTGGTTAAAAATACCGTAAGAAGTTTTTGATTTTCAAAATCATCTTCGGTTATAAGTAATCTAGGTTTCATACTTTTTGTGTTCCCCATAATTTTTCGTTATTAAAAATTATTGTAAAAGTTGTTCCTTTATTTACTTCGCTTTTAACTTTGATTTTAGCACGGTTTAAATCGGCAAAACTTTTAACTATTGCCAATCCCAAACCGGTGCCTTCGTATCTGCGTGTGTAACCCATTTCTTCCTGCGTGAAAGGTGTAAAAAGTTTATCGATAAATTCTTTCGACATACCTTTTCCGTTATCGGAAATGTCCACACACAAGTTCGTGCTTTCTTGATATATGTTAATATCGATTTTGCCGTTGTCGGAGTATTTGATGGCATTATCGATAAGGTTGATAAAAATCTGATTAAGAGAATAATGATCTCCGGTAATTGTTGTTGCATCGCCGACACGATTGTTCAATGAAAGGAAAAGATTCTTCTCATCTGCCAGAGAATTGAACTCGGATTGTGCTGTTTTAAGCAGATGGTACAAATCTACTTTTTCAAAGCGGGCATCATACTTACCGGTCTGAAGCTGAGACATATTAAGCAGTAGGTCGAAAGTACGGTATAACCGCTTGCTATTGTTCTTCATTGACCGGAGAATGTTGTAAAGATCCGTCTTGTTGATGTCTTTCAGGTCGTCAATGAGTATATCGGCGTAACCGACTATAACATTGAGCGGAGCTCTGATTTCGTGGGAAATTTGTGCGAGGAAAAATTCTTTTAGTTGTTTTGCTTCCTCGGCTCTTGTTAAAGCATCTTTCAGTTCTCTTTCAGTTTGTTTAAGATCGGTGATATCGCGACCGTAAACCTGGCAGACATTAAATTTTGTAACGCCTTGAATGATAAACTGGTAGTAATGATCTCCCAAACGCGATGTTGAACTAATCGATCGACCGTAGGCAATGATATCCTGAATATCATGACTGGCAACAAATGGAAGAAGAGTCTGCACTTTTTC
>JAKAEE010000042.1 GCA_021820065.1 Bacteroidota bacterium
TCTCCATTTATAAATTGACTTCTCGCAATGCTTCATTGATGGAGTATCATATTCTTTGTAAATTGAAATAGTAATTAACTCAATGAAATGTAATTTTTATTCACTTTGATATCAATTTCTTTTTCCCCTGAGTAGAATTTGGCTGAGACTAAGATCGACAAAGAAAAAGTAAAAAAAATACTCGTCATCAAGCTGAGAGGCATTGGTGATGTTGTTCTTTCGACCGTTGTTTTGAATAATCTTAGAAAAGATTTTCCAAACGTGCAGATAGATTATTTGGTAGAAACGCCTTCCAAGCCAGGTTTGGCTGGTTTGAAAGATGTAAACCAAGTACTGATTTTCGAAAGGAAAGATTTTTGGAAAAAGGTTTCGCTTATTAGACGAATAAGAAAAAACCATTATGATCTTGTGTTAGATTTCTTCACCAATCCATCGACAGCAATAATTACTTTCTTAAGTGGAGCAAAATACAGAGTTGGTTTTCCATACCGAGGAAGAACTTACGCATACAATATTTTTGGGCCGGCTGAAAGAGGTAAATATCATGCGGCTCAACTTCATCTGGAAACACTGAAACTTATCGGACTTACTTATAAAGAAAAAGAAGTTCATTATTCCATCAGTTCACCTGCCTTATCGTTTGCAGAGAAATATTTTAGCTCAATTTTCTCGGATAAAGATTTTGTTATTGGTGTATGCCCTACCGGTGGGTGGGCATCCAAGAAGTGCGATCCGGAAAAGTTTGCGGAAATCGCAGATGCGATCAAATCAAAGTACGCTTCAAAGATACTAATCTTGTGGGGACATTCCGATGAAGACGATGCAAGAAAGATTCAACTGTTAATGAACCATGAATCGGTTTTTGCTCCTTCAACTTCGATTCAAGAATTAGCCGCTCTAATTTCCAAATGCAAAGTATTAATTGCCAATGACAGCGGCCCGATGCACATCTCTACTGCAGTTGGGACACCGGTTCTGAGTTTACATGGTCCAACAAATCCATTGATGCAAGGACCATTCGGAGAAAAACACGAATGGATTCAGTTGGCTGAGTTGGAATGTATTAACTGCAACTTGTTGGATTGTCCGCGTAAGCACGAATGTTTTCTTGAAATGCCGACTGACAAAGTTTTAGATAAAGTAACTAACTTAATTCATAAAAATAATTTGAATCCACTGCCTTGAAAGATATTGAAATTCTTCTGAGACGTTTTTTGCTCAATTTGCTTTTGTTAATAAAAAGAAAACCAAAGCGTTTATCGCTTCCCGTATTTGGTAAAGAATCTAAGATTTTATTTATCCGTCTTAATCGAATAGGTGATGCACTAGTAACTACCCCACTTTTCTCAGAAATTAAAAGACAGAGCGGCTGCAAAATTTTTGTTCTTGCTTCCAGCAGTAACTACTTTATTTTTGAAAATCCTAAATTAGCCGACGAAATAATTGTTTATCGGAAAAAGGTTAACGGAATTTTTTCTTTAATTAAGATGATTAACAAAATTGGATTTGACGCGGTCGTTGATCTCCATGATGATGTTTCATCAACAGTGAGCTATTTAATTGCTTTTAGCAAAGTGAATTACAAGTTTGGGTTGAACAAGAAGAACGCAAAGTTATTTACTCACACAGTTGAAAAATTGGATCCGGCAAAATATCATGTGGTGGACCGCGTGATGGAATTTGGCAGATTGTTCAATCTGAATGTTGATCGCTTCAAGATCAACATTGTGTATGACGTTACCTCTGATGCTTCAACAAAAAGTGAATCGTTTCTGGAAAAGCACTTTTCACAAAAGAAATTTTTGTTAGGGATCAACATTTCAGCCGGTAGTGATGCACGATTCTGGGGCAAGCAAAATTTCAAGCAGTTAATTGCGGATCTATCCGGGTACGAGCTAAATCTACTTTTGATGTGTGCCGAAAGAGATCTAAAAAGTGCAATTGAAATTGCCGAAGGTAAAGTTCCTATTTTCTATCGACCGGTCTTCGATCAATTTTGCGCCATGATTCATAAACTTGATTTTATATTGACACCTGATACTTCGATTGTCCATATCGCTTCGGCGTTCAATAAACCGTTGTTTGGTATTTACGTGAAGTATAATACGAAGGACAGCATCTGGTCGCCTTACCGTTCTCCTTTCGAATGCGTGATAACGGAAGAACCGACATTAGAGAATGTTTTGTACGAGTCGGTTAAAGAAAAATTTTTCCCATTTTTTGAGAAATACTATTATGGATACAAAAATCAAAACATGTAAAAACTTCAGCGGTTATAAACCGTGTTTTCCCGATCATGATTGTTTGAAGGACGGCTGTAAAGAATATAATCCCATGGGAACGCGGATTCTTATCATCAACCTTGACGCTATGGGAGATGTGCTGATGACAACCGCACAACTTCCGGCGATAAAAAGAAAATTTCCTCAATCAACTATTTATTGGATTACACTAAAAAATGCTGTGCGCTTGCTGGAATTCAATCCCTATATCGATAGAGTACTTCCATATGACTTCGAAAGTTTGTCTGTTCTGCGCTCTCTTCAGTTTGATATCGTGATGAATGTGGATAAGTCTTTGCGTTCTGGAGCGTTAACTATGCAAATTGACGCAAAAGAAAAAATGGGCTTCGGAATTAACGAGAACGGACAGATAATTCCACTCAACAAAGGCGCTGAGTACAACTATCAGCTTGGCATGGACGATCATCTGAAGTTTAAGGTCAATCAAAGATTGGGACAAGATTATCTTGCCGAGACATTCGACTTGGGTTATGCACGGGATGAATATGTTTTTAATTTTTCAGAAGCTGAAAAAGAGTTTATAGAGGGATATAAATCATCACTAGGAATAACAGGCAAGGATGAAATAATCGGTTTCAACACCGGCTGTTCTGAATTGTATCCCAACAAGAAAATGACTGTAGAACAACATGCAGCATTAATTGAAAAGTTCCTTTCATACAAACGATTTAAAATAATGCTCCTTGGCGGACCGGAAGATGAAGAAAGGAATAACACGATTGCATCCTTATTCTCCGGACAAGTAATAAACACACCAACGCGAGATGGCGTTAGAAGAGGCGCATGTTACGAGAACATCCCCGATGTTATAATCACCGGCGATTCATTCGGTATGCATCTTGCAATAGCACTTAAGAAATTTACGATTGCTTGGTTCGGATTGAGCTGTTGGACAGAAATTGATTTGTATGATAGAGGCATTAAGTTATTTCCTGAAGGTCTGTTCTGTGCGCCTTGCTGGAAAAAAGTTTGTCCATACAATCTTGAGTGTGTCCAAATGATTGACTTGGAAAAAATTGTCAAAGAAACGGTGAGTTATTTTGATAGAAGCCGAAACAAAAAAAACTGAAACTGATTTCCTATCATTTCAAAAAGAAAAAAATCGGCCATTGATTTTAGATGGTGCGATTGGGACACTGCTTCTTGAGAGAAATTTGCCGCCAGATACAAGTCTTTGGTCTTCCAGTTCTAATGTAACCTTCCCAGAAGAAATCATTCGTCTTCATAAGGAATATATTTCTGCCGGCGCTGAAATAGTTACAACAAATACTTTTAGGACTAATCCGGTCGCTTATAAGCTGTCGGATTTAACAATTTCAAATGAGGAATTTGTAAGGAACAGCGTTCAACTTGCCCTTAAAGCTCGTGGAGATAGAAAAGTTATTGTTGCCGGATCAAATGCGCCTGCTGAAGATTGCTATCAAGCGGAAAGAACAATTTCAAAAACTGAATTGGAGTATAACCACAAAAAACATATTGAATGGCTTTGGGAATCCGGTTGCGACATAATCTGGAATGAAACTCAAAGTCATCTTGATGAAATTGAAATAATCTCAAAATTTTGTTCGCAGAATTCTATCCCGTTTGTTATGAATTTTTATTTTGATAATGGTCTTAACTTATTAAGTGGTGAGCCGTTATATCATGTAGTTGATTTTATAAAAAGCTATTCTACTGCCGCAATCGGATTCAACTGTATAAAGCCGGAATTGTTTTTAAAATTTGCCAAATCAAATCCATTGCCTGAACGATTTGGTTTTTACTTCAACTGTGGTGACGGAAATGTATCCGATGAGAACATTTCATGCGGCATTGATCCGGCTGCCTATGTGGAATTGGTAAAACCCTTTCTAACTCATAATCCTATTTTCGTTGGTTCATGCTGCGGTTCTAACCCTAATCATACGCGAGCTATCAAGGAATATTTTGATGAAGTCTATGGAAGTTAAAGCACCGGCTAAAATTAATATCGGCTTAAAGATTTTATCTAAGCGACCGGATGGATTTCATAATCTCTCAACTCTTTTCTATCCAATCAATGATTTGTACGATGTGCTGACTTTTGAGCCTTCAGACCGATTTGAATTCTTCTGCGATTCCGAATCGGCGCCAAAGGACGATTCTAATTTGGTGGTTAAAGCCAACGACCTATTAAATATGACAACTGGCAGCACACTAAATGTCAGAATCACACTTGAGAAAAGAATTCCATCACAAGCCGGTTTAGGTGGAGGAAGTTCTGATGCGGCTGCTACGCTAAAATCGTTAAACGAACTCTTCCGGCTCGAATTGAATCATCAGCAACTAATGGATCTGGCGCTACAACTTGGGTCAGATGTTCCGTTCTTCATCGGCTCGTCCCCCTCTATCGGAGAATCTCGCGGTGAAATTCTTCACAAAATAAATCTTCACATTGAAGAGCCGATATTAATTGTCAACCCAATGATCAACATCTCAACGAAAGAAGCTTTCCAAAATATTTCCGGGCATAGTATTGTTCTAGAGTACAACAATTTTGTCAGTAATGGACATTTGAATTACGCCAAAATTCGTGAAGAAGTTCAAAATGATTTTGAAGATTTTGTTTTTGGAAAGTACCCGGAGATAGGTAACATTAAAACGTTGATGTATGAAAACGGCGCGCTATTTTCTCTTATGTCGGGCAGCGGCTCAACTGTGTATGGAATGTTTTCAAACTTAGAATCTGCAATTCTGGCTGCGCAGAAAATTCCACCCGAATACTTTGTGTTTATCAGTAATCCTCACGACTGATTTCTTCCGGTTCAATTTCAGATGTAATCTTGTATGGCAGTCTTATCGTCACTGTAGTGCCTGGATATTTTGCATTGCCAATTTTTGATGGACTTGTTGCTTCGATGGTTCCTTTGTGGCGGTCTATGACTTCTTTCACAATCGCCAGCCCCATACCGCTTCCTTCCATTTTGGTTTTGTCAATGTTTGACGCACGGTAAAACTGATTGAAAATTTTATTTATGTCATGTTGCGGAATTCCAATGCCTGTATCTGAAACTTCGACCAAAATGTTTTCCGCATCTTTTTCTGAAAGAGCGATTTCAACATGACTGTCATCCGGCGAATATTTGATTGAGTTGCTTATAAGGTTTGAAAAAGCCAACTCAAGCAAGATCTTATCACCCAACACAGCTCTTTTATTCTCACGATGATCGAGAAGCTGAAATTCAATTTTTCTCTGTTTTGTCTCTTCAAAATGATTTTCGATTAAACTGCGGATAAGATCGTCAATCATAATTTCTTCGGAAGAAGTTATGTCAAGCAATTTCAATTTCGAAAATCTCAAAATATTGTTGATCAATGCCAAAGCCTCATCTGTTCTGATCTTTGCACGCTGCAGCTTCTTTTCAACTTCAACATCAATCGGCCCGACCATTCTTTCCAGCAAAAGTTGAATGATTGACTGCAAAGCTGCAATCGGCGATTTAATTTCATGCACAACTCCGATGGTATATTTCTGTTTCGATCCCTCGGCGTCTTCAAGTTTTTCCAACGTACGACGCAATTGCTGTTCTCTACGGTAAAGTTGTCTGGCAATTTTGTTGGCAAGATAAACACTTACAAAAAGCATAAAACCGAACACAGTTACAAACAAAACATCGTATGAAACCACGTGAACGTGTCCTTTGCCGACCAATCCGGGAATAAGATAAACGTCAAGCACATCTATTCTTTGAAGATAATCTAGAACGGCAAAAATAAAAGTGATTGCACCGGCACAAATGTAAACGATATATCCCGGCAGTATTAAACTTCCTATAATCATGTGAAATATGAATAGCATGTACAACGGCGAGTCGATCATCCCGGTGAAGTAAACAAGAAGCATCAGCGCAATCATATCCAAAACAATCTGCAGCAACGAAAAGTGCAGACAATTGAATTTGCCCGGTACATCGCCAATTTTATCCTTCACAGACTGAAGGATTACGTTGTAAACGAAAATGATTATCGAGATCAATGCTATTGCAATGATTTGAGTCTTAAACAGGTTAAGATTGAGGATCAATTCGCCAAACAATAGAAAGCCAAGAAGTATAACTACTGCAATGTAACGGAGCCGTATGAACCATCGGTTCCTAAGTCTGATGGCTTTCCAGAATTCGCCGTAATGCTGTGCCCATTGAGGTACTAAAACGAACATAATCTATTCAAATTAATGGTCATTCAATATCAACTCGTGAAATACATTCATAATGACCTTACAACCAATTGTTAATATAATAAAAATGGGTACTGTAATTCTACGAATTACCTCAGTGTTGATTCTAACCACTCATTTTCAAAAAAAAAGAATAAAGCCGGACAACCCAATCCGGCTTCATTAAGGAGTGTGCATGAAAAACTCTATGCTATATAACTTCCCCGCTTGATATAATGCGTATGTAAAAGTTTATGCGACAACTGTCCGCCGGGTCCTTCCGTTAGAAATTCCTCATAGATTCTTTGCACATGCGGGTTATCGTGCGACTTTCTGATTTCCAACGACTCGTCTTCGGAATAAATGGCTTGGGCGCGTTTTTGTCTTATCTCAGGAGTTGTAGGAATTGGTTGACCTCCGCCGCCCAAACATCCACCCGGACAAGCCATGAATTCGATGAAATGGCATTCGGAGAATTTTCCGCCGGCTTTTATGTCGTCCATAATTTTTTTCGCGTTTGCTGTCCCGTGTGCAACTGCAACTTTGAGTGTAGCACCTTTCAACCAGTTCCAATCCTGAATTAGATGTTTTAAAATTGCCGGTACAGGTCCCACATGATCGCCGATCGGAACTTCCATGTACTTGATTCCTTCAAATCCGCGTAAAGGAATTATGTTTGCATTCGCGAAAATGTCTTCTGTCTTTTTGCCCAATACAAATTCAACAACGGAGCGAATTGCCGCTTCCATTACTCCGCCAGTTGCGCCGAATATTAATCCAGCACCAGAAGCTTCGCCGAACGGAGAATCGAAATCACTCTTCGGCATTTCGGGTAAATTGATACCAGCTTCTTTAATCATTCTGGCAAGTTCGCGTGTTGTCAATCCGAAATCGACATCTTTGAATCCGCTTGCATGCATCTCCGGTCTATTGCATTCGAATTTTTTTGCAGAACACGGCATCACGGCAACAGAAATAATATCGGCCGGATCAATTCCGTTTTTCTCAGCATAAAATGTTTTTATCAATGCGCCAAACATTTGCTGCGGCGATTTTGCTGTTGATAAGTTTTCGATGTACTCTGGATAGTAGTGTTCCAAAAATTTTACCCAGCCCGGCGAACAAGAAGTAAACTGCGGCAGCGCAACATCTTGTTTCTTCACCAGCGCTTTGTACAAGCGAGTTATAAGCTCTGTACCCTCTTCAAGAATAGTTAAGTCGGCAGTAAAATTCGTATCGAACACTTTATCAAAACCGATTCTCCGTAAAGCTGTATTCATTTCGCGAGTCATCGAAGTTCCGGCAGGCAAACCGAACTCCTCACCTATTGCAGCGCGCGGTGATGGCGCAGTTTGAATCACAACATGTTTCTTCGAATCGTCTATACCAGCCCAGATGCGATCTGAAGGATCGTTAGCGCGCAACGCCGACGTGGGACAGCGGTTAATGCATTGACCGCAGTTAATACATATAACTTCCGCCAGCGGTTTGTTCATGAACGTGCTTATGTGAGTTTTGGAACCTCGATCAATTGCTTCAAGCACACCAACCTCTTGAAGATCGATGCAAGTTCTTACGCACCGTTTACAAAGGACGCATTTGTTCATATCTCTTACAACAGAGAAAGATGAATTATCAATTTCGTATTTCGGTTTATCGATGTGACCAAATGTTAGGTTATCAACTCCGTATTCTTTTGCCAACGCTTGAAGTTCGCACTTACCGTTTCTGAAACACGAATAACACTCGCCGTAATGTTCGCTCAACATCAAATCGATTATGTGTCTGCGCGCTTTGCGCACCATTGGAGTGGAGGTTTTTATTTTAATCGGAGAAGTAATTGGAAATGCGCACGATGCTTGCAGAGTTCTCATACCTTCGACTTCAACGACACAAATTCTACAGACACCCGCTACACACAAATCTTCATGATGGCAAAGTGTTGGAATGCTTATCCCGTTTTGTTTGCAAGCTTCAAGAATTGTTGTGCCGAGCGGAACAACAACTTTTTTCTCGTTTATCTCAACTGAAACCGTTCCTCCGATTGTAGTGAGGTCCGTTGGTTTTTCGATCTTCAATGGCTTTTGGCTTACTGGCGCTCTCAGTTTGTTTTTACTTTCCATAAGATCCTCCGTTGCCATCGAAAATTTCCTCCTTAAAATTGTCCAGTATAGATATGAACGAGTTTGGGCTCGATTGACCTAACCCGCATTTAGATGCAATCTGCATCGTTCTGCCAAGTTCTTTAAGTTGGCTCAGATATGAGAATGTACACTTGCCATGTTCAAGCAATTCTATTCCTTCAAGCAATTTTACATTTCCAATTCTGCACGGCGTACACTGACCACATGATTCGTCAACAAAAAATTCCATAAAGTTTTTGAGTACATGAAGCATGTTTCTGCTTTCGTTAAAAATCATTATTGACCCGCCCGTTGCAGCGTCTTCATACGCGAGGATTCTGTTGAATCCCGATTTAGGGATACAAGTACCTGAAGCTCCGCCGACTTGAACCGCTTTTGTATTTTTCGCACCAACTATTTCAAGCATTTCAGAAATTTGCGTTCCCCACGGCAGTTCATACACACCGGGTTTTTCGCAATCGCCGGAAACGGAAAACAATTTTGATCCGGTAGATTTATCGGTCCCGTATTTCTTGAACCACAATCCGCCTTTAGTTACTATGTGAGAAACGGAAGCTAATGTTTCCACGTTGTTCACAACCGTCGGCGCGCCCATGAGACCTGTATTCACCGGATAAGGTGGACGGTTGCGGGCTTCACCTCTATTTCCTTCAAGTGATTCAATCAAAGCGGTTTCTTCGCCACACACGTATGCACCGCTGCCCATTCGAATGGTAACATCAAAATTGAAATTCTTCTTGTTTAGAATGTCTCTTCCGAGCAGTTTATCTTTTCTCATTTCATGCAGATAATCTTCAAGAGATTTTTTCATGTATTCGTATTCGCCACGAAGATAAATGATTCCGTTCTCGGCGCCGATCGTGTATCCGGCTACTACCATTCCGTCAAGTACTAGTTCGGGATATTCCAAAAGTAAAACTCGGTCTTTAAAAGTACCTGGTTCACCCTCGTCGGCATTACAGATAACATATTTCGTCTTTGAAGTTGCAGCCGCAACGATTGTCCACTTTGTTGCTGTCGGAAAGCCTGCACCTCCTCTTCCTTTCAATTTCGATTCGCGCAGTTCAAATAAAATATCTTCGCGCGTTTGTGATAAAGCTTTTTTAATCGCTTCACCTCTCGTGTATTTCGAAAAGAGAACGGTTCCTTTTCTATCTTTCTTTTCTTGGTTCATTATTTCACCTCGCCAAGAATCTGAATCGCTTTTTCAGGTGTGACTTTTGAGTAAACTCTTTCATTTATCAACAGCACCGGTCCCTGATCGCACATACCGAGGCAATTAACATATTCGAGTGTGAACTTGCCGTCTTTGGTTGTCTCGCCGAATGTAATTCCCAATTCCCGTTCAACTGCTTTTACAACAGATTTTTTTCCGAATAGATCACATGCAATTGTCTGGCAAAGACGCACAATGTTTCGTCCTTTCTGCTGCGTGTTCAAGAAAGAGTAAAAAGTAATCACACTATAAACTTCAACGGGATGAATTCCCAGCAGACGAGCGACTTCTTGCTGTGCGAAATCTGGAATGTGTTTATGCATTCTTTGAACATCCTGAAGTATAGGAAGCAACGAAGATCTATTATTGCCGTACTTTGCAACTAATTGTTCGATCTCTTCTGTTATGGCATTTTTTTCGAAGACTAACATTAGCGTACCTCCTCAACTCTTTGCAGCAAGTTTGTAACCTTAGCTATCAATTCTTCCGGTGAAATTGGTTTCTCAACAAAATCATCGACCGGCACCATTTCGCTTTTCCCGAAATCCATTCCAATCGCTTTCGAGACAGAAGTGTACATCAGAATCGGCGTTTTTATTTTATCCTTGCGAAGTTTTTGTGCCATAAAAAATCCATCGTCGGGTTCATCCATCATTACGTCAAGAATTATCAGATCTGGTTTTTTCTGCATTATAATTTTGTATCCGTCCTCCGGATTTGTAGCCGTAACAACATCGTATCCTTTTGATTTCAACACCAAACTGCTGGCATCAACGATATCCGGATCGTCATCAATAACTGCTATCAGCGCCATATTTTTTCTCCTCTAATAGTTCGTTTTGTTAGAACCTGCGGGCATATTCTAAAACGATTCTGCCCGATTGAAAAAATGATTTTACGTCTGTTACTCCGAATTTTCTAAGTTTGTTATCAACAGTTGCATTTTATATGCCACTATGATTTTTGTTTTAAGAAAGAAATTGCAATAATTTCTGTTTAATCCTAACCTCAGTTAAAGGGCTTTCCTAACTGTGAGAAAAGATTTCTTTTATTTCTGAATTTTGTGATGGCATTTTTCTTAAACGGATTTTTCTTTTTAATTTGATTTTCAAAAATTCAGATGATGTGATATGGACACTTCCAAGAACAACTTTAGCGAGAAAAGAAAAGCGGCGTGGATTTCTTTACTAATCGGCTTATGCATGTTCGTAGCGAAAATAACCGCTTATTTTATGACCGGTTCGAGCGCAATATTTTCAGATGCCGCTGAATCGGTTGTTCATGTTGCCGCTACTTCGATGGCGCTCTACAGCATTTATCTAAGCGCTAAACCCGCCGACGAGAATCATCTTTACGGTCACGGTAAAGTTGAATTTTTTTCTGCCGGTGTGGAAGGATTTTTAATTCTCGTAGCTGCGGTTACAATAATTTATTCATCGGTGCATGACTTGATAATCGGCGTTCATACTCAAAAGTTGGATATCGGTACATCTATTATTGCAGCTGCCGGTATAGTAAATCTGATACTTGGAATGTATCTCGTCAAAAAAGGTAAGCAAACTAATTCCCTCACGCTGATTGCCGACGGGAAACATGTTTTGACCGACTCCTACACAAGTATCGGAGTCGTTGTTGGACTTATTCTTGTGCTGTTTACAAACTTTTTAATACTCGATCCGCTAATTGCAATTGCTGTTGCGCTGAATATTTTGTTTACCGGGTTCAAACTTATCCGCGAGTCAATCGGCGGTTTGATGAATGAAACCGACAAAGTCACTCTCCTATTGGTTGCGGACACATTGCGGAAAATCAAAAAAAATTATTGGATCGACATTCATCATCTCAGATTTTGGAAATCCGGTGACAGTATTTTTGCCGACTTCCACCTGATCCTCCCATTCTTTTTCACAGTGAAAGAATCACATCTTGAAGAACAGTACATTGAGAAAAAAATGCTGGAAGCAATTTCCAACTCAGCTGTAAGAATTCATATGGATTACTGCAAAGAAGAGACATGCAAATTTTGCGATTATGACAACTGCAAGGAACGGAAGGAGAAAAAATCAATCAACCATTCATGGAGTATCGAAAGTATGGTTGGCGACCCCATTTATGTTGCATTTGGAAAACAGAATGTTTGATTATTTTTTGCTTCGAGGAAGATTCTTATCCTTCTTAAGAACTTCCTTTTCCATATTCTTTTTGTAAGCAATCAGTTTTTTCTTAAGACCAGCATCTGAAACCGCAAGTATTTGAACTGCCAATAAAGCGGCGTTCTTGGCGCCGTCAATTGAAACTGTAGCTACCGGAACGCCTGGAGGCATCTGAACAATCGACAGCAACGAATCTAATCCGTTGGTTGACTTACCAAGAATCGGAACACCGATCACAGGCAATTCAGTATGCGCTGCAACAATTCCCGGAAGATGAGCAGCACCGCCTGCTCCAGCGATGAATACTTTTGTCCCCTGCTTAACTGAATCCGAAATGAATTGGATTGTCTGTTTCGGAGTTCTATGTGCAGACAGAACACGAGTTTCAAAATCTACATCAAATTCTTCCAGTACACTTTCAGCTTTTTGCATCACCGGGTAATCCGAATCACTACCCATAAGTATTGCGACTTGAGTTCTTTTCATGAACTTATTTCCTATCAATCGGTTACAAAATTTATTTTAAAAATAGTTCACGTTAATGATAAAACAAAATCCGAAAAACAAAAAAGCGGAATCGAACTAAATCAATTCCGCTTTCTCGACATAAGTAACTAACTTATTTTCGTGATATCGATCCGACACCTGACACATTCGTTCTTGTTTTCTGAGGATCACCGTAATAATCGATTGACCCTACACCTGAAACTGATGCATCCAAAGATTCTTTTGCAAAAACATCTGCGCTCGCAGCGCCGCTTACGCTTACTCTCACAACATTAGCTTTCAAATCTTTCGCATCAAGACTTCCCGCACCCGATAGTTCCGCATCAAATTTGTCCGTAGCGCCGTCAACGTAAACGTGTCCTGCTCCGCTTAAATCGATTGAAAAATTATCCGTGTTCACACCGCTAACTGAAATATTATTCGCGCCGGAGACATCAACAGATCGCAAATCGGGGGTTGTAACATCAATAAGAATTTCTTTTCGCGGAGAGATGTTTTTCTTCGTGTCAATATGCAAGGTATTACCTTTTACATAGGTTCGAATGAAATACAAAAGATTTTCTTCAGCTGAAATCTTAAGTGACGGCGCAGAACCGACATGCACACGGATTGTAAAAGCTCCGCCTGCGTCTAAGTTTTGGAATTCCTGTATGTTTCTTGTTTCTTGTTTCACTTTCCCGTTCCCTCTTATACCCCAAAAGCCGCATGCGCTTACAATGAATCCCAAAAGCAAAGAGACAGCAATCAGTTTAACTTTCATGATATTTTCCTCAAATCTTTAGTTTTTTAGACGTAAAGAACGCTCAATTGTTTCATACAAAAGTGATCAATTTTCACTTATAGCAATTCTTTAGTTAATTGTCTTAACTTATTATATTAAGTTTGTAAAAATAAATAAAGCAAATTATTCCGAAAAATTATTGTGTTCGATGAAGAATTAAATAAGCTGCAAACTGAAGCGTACGAGCATCTGTGGAACGGACGCTTCCGTTTGGCGCTTAATGCGGCTGAGAAAGTTTATCAGTCGCGACCTGACGACAGTGAGTCTGCCATCTGCTTGGCTTGGGCGCTGCTCGAAAACGGTAATCCTATGAAAGCGATGGAATACGCCAACCTTGCAGTTGAGCTGAAAGGCGATTCGATCAAAGCAAAAGTATATAGGGCTTACCTACTTTACCGCATGAGTATCTTTGAAGGCGCTATTGCGGATATTGATCAATCGATCGAACAGCAGAAATCAATTCTCACATGGACATATTTGAACAAGTCGAAATCGCTCGCCGGGCTTCGGAAATTTGAAGAAGCTTACAACGCTATTAAGCTTGGGATTTCAATCGACCCTAACAAGAAAAAAACTTTTGATGAGATTAAAAATTTAATTAAGGAAGCCGAAGACCTCTATGCCGAATCGAAAGATCTAAACTCAAAAGCGGTCGCACATTATTTGGACCTCGCTAACAAGGCAATCAAATCTAAAGAGCATTGGTTTTCTCTTCTTGTTTCGCGCAAGATTCTTGAGAAGGCAAAAAATGACGAAGCAGAATTGGTTGAACTTGAATCCATGCTTCATCTTTTTCAATTAAAACCTGCTTTGAAAAAAGCAGAAAGTCTTTTTAACAAGCACAAAAAGAATCCTCGTTTCAACAACATTTACAATGCTCTCAAGAAATATTCCCAGCTTGAGCAAGAGTACGAAATAGTTCCGCAGCCAAAACGAAAGACCTCAGATAGAAAGACTGATGAAACCCAAAAAACACCGACTCATGAAATAGCATCTTTCAAACACCACTCTGCTTTTTATCCGAACGATTATGTAGAAGTGTTTTCAATAAAAATGTTCGATGTGAACGAAGAGACCAATACCGGAAGACGCATTTATTACAAAACTTTTGATAAGAGAGTTCCGGTAATCGGAGCGGAAATTATTTTTAACAATCCATTTTTCAGAAGACTGGATAAGAATTACAACTGCACGGCTGTTTGGTATCTTAACGATTTTGAAATTGCTCGCAACGATTTCAAATTGAACGTGCATAAAGATTGGGATTCGGTAATCTTCGTACAGACTATTGGTTCCGATAACTCAACGTGGAAAATTGGTCAAGCAAGGGTAGAGATTTATATAAATCATTTTAAAATTGCGGAAAAATACTTCGGCATAAACTCTCAAAAGATTGTTGAAACTACTGAACCACCTTTTGCGCCGGAAACGAAAACAGAAAAACCTGCACCAGAGAAAACACAAATCGTAGAGCAAAAACCGCGCGAAGTTAAACCGTTGCCCGAATTATTAGCCGGCTTAGATAAGTTCATAGGTCTATCAAGCATCAAAGAAGCGGTTAAAAGTTTTGTTGCTTATCTGGAATTTTTAAAAGAAAGAAAACGCCTCGGCTTGAAAGCTGAGGATAAAATTGCTATCAATGCGGTGTTTCTCGGCAATCCAGGCACAGGTAAAACTACAATTGCGCGCATGCTTGGCGATATTTTTTACGCGATGGGAATTTTGCCAAGCGGTCACGTAATAGAAGTGGATCGCTCTTCGCTTGTAGGTCAATACATCGGCGAGACCGCGCAGAAAACGGAAAAAATTATTAACGATGCAATCGGCGGTGTTTTATTTATAGATGAAGCGTACACGCTGATCAAGAAAGGCGGCAGTCAAGATTTCGGTCAAGAAGCAATCGACATACTTCTCAAGCGCATGGAAGACCGAAAAGGTGAATTCGTTGTTATCGTTGCCGGTTATCCGGAAGAAATGAATTCGTTTCTCACTTCCAACCCAGGATTGAAATCCAGATTTAATCACACATTTGTTTTTGAAGATTACACGCCGGATGAACTGCTCGCAATTTTCAAACTGCAACTTTTGAAAGAAGAATATAAAGCTAACGAAGAAGCTGAAGAAATAATTAAGAAGGAGCTTGTTTCCTTATACAGAGGACGTGATAAATCGTTCGGTAATGCACGCATCGCGAAAAAACTTTTCGAAGATTTGAAAATTACTCTCAGCAAATTGTATCTCGAACTGCCGGAAGAAAAACGGACGAAAGAATTTCTAACTACATTCAACAAAGATGTGGTAGAACGAATACTTATCAAGAGCACAACAAAACAAGTCAAAATTCCTATTAACGAAGAAGCTTTAAAAGAAGCTCTTGATGAACTTCAAAAACTTGTAGGTTTGTCGGCGATCAAGAAACAAATTGATGAGATGGTAAAACTTGCCCGCTACCTTGACGAGCAAGGCGAAGACATAAAAAAAATATTCACAGAACACATTTTGTTTTTAGGCAATCCCGGCACTGGAAAAACAACGGTTGCGAGAATCTACGGAAAAATTTATTCGGCATTGGGAATTCTTCCCAAAGGACATTTGGTTGAAACAGACCGACAAGGTTTGGTTGCCGGTTATGTTGGACAGACAGCGGAAAAAACAACCGCGATAATTGACAAGTCGATTGGCGGAATGCTCTTCCTCGATGAAGCGTACGCGTTAATTAAATCCGGCGATTCAGGAAATGATTTCGGCAAAGAAGCGATTGATATACTTCTAAAAAGAATGGAAGATGACCGGGGCAAGTTCATCGTGATTGCCGCCGGATACACCGATGAGATGAACCGTTTCGTCGCAAGTAATCCCGGTATGCAGTCACGGTTCAGTAAATCATTTTTCTTCGAAGACTACTCCCCTTCCGAATTAATGGAAATCGCAAAACGTTCTCTTGCAAGAGACAAAAAAGTTTTATCCGGAAGCGCAGAAGAGAAATTATTCAAACACTTTGAGGATTTGTTCAAGAACCGCGATAAGAAATTCGGCAACGCTAGAATTGTACGCAACATTCTTGAAGCGGTAAAACAAAAAATGCTGCTGCGTCTCTCCGATTTACCAGCGACAGAAAGAACAGAAGAAAAGCACTACACTGTTGAAGGAACCGACATATCGGAAGTTCTCACACAAGAGATTGAAGCCAAACAGTTTGAAGTGAAAGGCGATCCGCTTATTCTTCAAGAACACATAAATGAACTGAACAAATTAATCGGTCTCGAAGATGTAAAAAAAGAAATCTACAAGCTGATAAGCTTCTTCAAAATATCCCAGTTAAAAAAAGAAAAAGGGTTGCATTCCGTAGAGCGAAATTTAAATTCCATCTTCATAGGCAATGAAGGAGTAGGCAAACGAACCGTTGTTAATATTCTGGCAAAAATTCTTAAAGAACTTGGCGTGCTTAAGAAAGAACAGGTTGTTGAGGTCGAACGTCATGATCTGATAGGCGGTTATCCAGGACAAACTGAAATTAAAACCGACAAAGTGATTCAGCAGGCTTTCGGCGGAATTTTATTTGTCAAAGACGCAAAAGCACTTTTTGACGACAACTCATTCGGCAAGGAAGCTGTTGAAACAATCTTCAAAAGGTTGTTCGATTATAAAAACAAATTCATACTTGTTTTGTCCGGCACTAAAAGTGAAATAGAATTAATTTTCAAATCCGATTCTTCAATTAAGGCAAAGCTTCCAAACCATTTTTATTTTGAAGATTTTACGCCGCGTGAAATGCTTGGTATCGCATCCAACATCGCTGAGAAAAAGGGTTATAGCTTGGATGAAGGTGCTTTGCAAGAATTACTGGATTTATTTTCAAAACTTTCCGCTTCCAAAAAAGAACATTTGAATAACGTTGTACTGGCAAAGCATTTATTTTATGCTGCTGTTACCAACCAGGAAGAAAGAATTTTCAATATGTACGAACAAAACGATGTTGACCTCACTACAATAACGTTAGAAGACGTTGAAAAAATAAATTTATAATTCTTCTCCCCTTCTAAATTATGCTTGAACTCGTAAACTTGGAAAAACGATTCGGCGATTTTACAGCCGTAAATAAAATCAATCTTAAAATTGCATCGGGGCAACTTTACGGATTTCTTGGTCCGAACGGCGCCGGAAAAACTACTACAATAAAAATGATTACAGGACTGCTTGCGCCGACTTCAGGAAATATTTTTCTTGACGGCGAAAACATTCTGCATCGTCCGCTCGAATCAAAAATGAAAATCGGCTACATACCCGATCAGCCGTACCTTTACGATAAGCTCACTGGGCGAGAATATCTTTACTTCAGCGGCGGATTGTTCAACATCACGAAAGAAAAGTTAACAAAGGAAATTGATGAGCTAATACGCCAGCTTAAAATCGGCGATTGGATTGACAAGCGTACCGAAGAATATTCTCAAGGAATGAAACAAAGGATTGTAATTGCATCGGCATTTCTGCATAACCCGAAACTTTTAATTATTGATGAGCCGATGATCGGACTCGATCCTCAAAGCGCTTATGTCGTAAAAAAAATGCTCAAAGATAAAGTCAGCGAAGGTCTAACCATTTTCATGTCAACGCACAGTTTGAATGTTGTAGAAGAAATCTGCTCACATGTGGGAATTATAAACAACGGCAATATTATTTTCGACGGCACCATTGAAACGCTTTTAAGAATGAAGCAAGAGCACAACCGGAACCTTGAGAAAATATTTATTGAACTGACCGAAGAAAATGAATCAGATTATTCACATACTTAAGCACAAGCTCTTAATTTTTCTACGTCTCGAATCCAGGATTACGCTTGCCAACACTGTGAAAAATCTTGCCAGCGGATTAACCTACTCCGCGTTTGCAGTCGGCGCATTTCTTTTAGCCCAGCGCTTTATCTGGTTTCTTCTTGTTCGAATTAAACTTGGGCTTTTTCTTTTTCACGAATTCATTTCGATTACTCTCTTCATTTTCTTCTTGTCGGTAAATGTGGGAAACATAATCGTCGCATATTCCACGCTATATAAATCCAGCGAGGTGAGTTTTTTCTTAACAAAGCCGGTTTCCCCTACCAAAATATTTTTCATAAAATATTTGGATAATTTTTTCTACAGTTCATCCACGCTGCTTTTGATTTTATACGCTTCCTTAATAGGTTACGCATATTATTTTAAACTGAGCCCGCCGCAGTTCATTTTGCTTGCAGCCGATTATTTCTTTTTCATTTTCAGCGCAAGCGCGCTCGGCGTCATTGTTCTTTTGATCTTCGTGCGTCTTTCGCACCGTTTCGGGTGGAGAAAAATTGTTTATGGTCTGGCAATCGCTTATTCAGCCGTCATTTTAATTTTCTTCGCAGTCAATTCTCCCGGCACGCTCGTTAATACGGTAATTAAACTTGGCTTTGCTGTTGATAGAGACAGATACTACGGCGAACTAATTTTACCAATACTCACCTTTCTTCCGAATCACTGGCTGTCGCAGACCGGCTACAACATTATCACCGGAAACCTTGGCGGTGCGTGGAAACTTACATTGATGCAGCTTGGTTTGTCGTTAATTCTGTTTGTCTCGGTAATGTTTTTGGGAGGCAGATGGTACTTATCGAGCTGGCTCTCGAATCAAAATGTTAAAACGAAAAAACAATTGGCGTCCGGCAAAATAAATCAGCTGGTCTCGTTCGGCAAAAAATCCGGGTTCTTGCCGCAGACCGAATCGATAATCAAACGCGACGTTTTGGTTTTCCTCAGAGAACCGACACAAGTAATTCATTTCCTTGTTCTTCTTTTTCTGATAATAATTTTTGTCGCTAACGTCGCACGAACGGAATTTATCGGCACCGGAAATTTTTATCTGCAGACAATCATTTACCTAGCAACATTCACTTTCAATCTGCTTTTGGTTACGACACTTTCTTTAAGATTTATTTTCCCATTAATCAGTCTTGAAGGATTGGCGTTCTGGAAAATAAAATCCGCGCCGGTCAACACAGATTTTCTTTTGAAGAAGAAAATTTCCGTCATCGGAACGATAATTATTTTCATTAGTATTTCACTCGGAGTTATCACGAATCTAAAATTCGGATTACTCGTAACGTCGTTTGCGCTGCTGACAACTATTCTTGCTGCGTTGAGTATAATTTCAATCAACTTGGGAATGGGCGGTTTGTTCGCAAACTTCAAGGAGAAAAACGCCATCAGGCTGGCTTCGTCGCAAGGCGCAACTATTTCTTTCCTCTTGAGCGTTCTCTACATCGTTTTTCTAATTGTGATTGTGTTCAAACCATTGAGTGAGTTGTTTCTCTCCGTAACAGTATTGAAACCACTTTCAGCCGATCAATTCTTCTGGCTTATAATTCCAATTTCGGTTGCATCTCTTATTATTGTCTTGGTATTTCAAAAGATGGCATACAAATCACTGCTGAAAGATTTTTAGCTCTTAGCAATTTTCTTGCTGTACAATGCCGATGTAATCCATCCGGAAATTATCACGGTTAATTTTCTTGTTGAGAACTTTGACGAAACCGAAAGCGCTTTGTTGTAAAATCCATCCACCACACTAGGTTTCTTGCCTAACGCGTTCAATGCCGTCGCAACAACTTGTTCCGCCGTTCTAGGCACGGGACCGGTTGCCGAATTCGCGATTCTGTGAAATTCTGTTTCGGTACCGCCGGGATTCAGTGAAAGTACATCAATGTTATATTTCCTTAATTCATACCAAAGAGATTCACCGAGATAAGCGTTGAATACTTTAGTAGCTGAGTACGTTGCCATGAATGGTGTCGGCTGAAATGCAACTATACTCCCAAGAAAAATTACGGCTCCTCTTTTTCTTTCAACCATTTTCGGTACAAAATGATGCGTTAAAACTGTTGGCGCAACGCAATTTACTTTTACCATTTTCGTTTCGTGGTCGGCATCAGCGTTGATAAATTCTCCGTTGGAGCCGAAACCGGCGTTGTTAATTAAAATTCCGATTTCCCTATTGCCGACTTTTCCTTTCAGTTCCGTCAAAAAATCATCTTGCGATAAATCAACCGGCGCCACTACTGTTTCAATTGAGTATGCTTTGCTTAACTCAGCAGAAAGTTTTTCCAGCCGCTCTTTTCTTCTGGCAACAAGAATCAAATTTATTTTCTCTTTCGCGAGTCTCCTCGCAAACTCTTCACCAATACCGGAGGATGTGCCTGTAATAAGTGCCCAGTCGCCGTATTTTTCTTTCATTGTCATTTGTTTGCCTTTTTATTTTTCGAAATTATTAAAAGCAGCGTACTAATATACTTCTGAAACTGTTTAAACGGTTGGAACGATCCATCACTTTTATAAACCCAGCGATTAACCGCGTGGTTCCCAAAAATTACGCAACAGCTAATCTGTTTCAACAGTTTCTTGTTCATAGAAATATATGATGAATTAATTTACTTTTAATCTTAGCTTGCAGTGTGATAGCCGCGCATTCACCTAATAATTAACTTTTTTCTTGCGGGGACGAAGTGTTTGAGAATTGGCAGCAAAGATATCGCAAAAATTTCACGACCGGAATTATCATCAGCGTTCTTGCTCACTGTATAGTTTTATTCTCGATTCGTTTTTTACCGGAAATATCCGGAAGGGAAATTCAAAGAGAGTATATCAATACTTACACCGCTAAGATGAAGTTCATTAATATTGGTGAAATCATACCCGGCGGCGGTTCGTTTGGCAACATGATAGACGAAACCGGAAACGGCGGTGTTACATCGCAAACAATTTCCGGCACGCCGATACCTTCTATGGATTCCACTCTGATTGCATTTGGTAAAGAAACCAACTTGTTAGATCAAAAAGATTCTCTCAAAATTTCTGATGCCGGAACTGGAAAAGGAACCGGAGGAATCGGCGGCGGAGTTGGAAAAGGTTACGGCTATGGAAGCGGACTCGGAAAGGATTACACGCCTCTTCCTTTCGTTCCTCGGCAGATTCTTGAGGTTATTCCACAAAATGTTGAAGGCGCCAACGGAGAGATAGTTCTGCTGCTCAAGATCGGCATAGATGGAATTGTGAAAGAATACAAAGTTGTTATGAACACTACAGGCGATAGCGAAGTTTTGAAACACGTTCTGGAAGCCGCGTACAAATCGCGCTGGGAGAAAATTAAAATGGATGGCCGCCAAGTCGAATACTGGATAGAGAAAACGTATCGATACAATTGAGATGTCCGCTAGCAGCTGTCGGCTTTCAGCAGTCAGCAGAAGCAAGTTGTTGATTAATTGTAGAACGCTTGACATATTGCTTTTGGAAATCGAACAAACATTATCACATTAAAATCTTTCATCGCAACCGGAGAAAAAATGAAGACACTCATAGATATACTTTTGTTGTTCATCGCGCTTGAACACATCGGCTTCCTCATTCTTGAAATGTATTTCTGGGATCACCACGTCGGAAGAAAAATATTTCAGATGACGGAAGAATTTTCAAAATCATCCAAAGCGCTTGCCGCTAATCAAGGTTTGTACAACGGCTTTCTTGCTGCCGGATTGGTTTGGGGTTTCACTTCGGGGCAAGTTCACATTCAGATGTTCTTCCTCTGCTGTGTTTTAGCTGCCGGAGTTTTCGGCGGATTAACTGCTAAGCGCTCAATACTTTATACTCAAGCTTTGCCAGCTATTATAACTTTGGCACTTATCTATTTTTCTTCTTAAGTTGAATCAAGCAATGGGGAAATTATGAAAAAAGCTCTTGTCACATTTGTATTGATCTTCTTCTCTACGGCGCTCTCAGCGCAAATAAAAATTGTTTCAACGCCAGAAGCACCCGCCGCGATTGGTCCCTATTCTCAAGCTGTAGTAGTTGGAAATTTGGTTTTTCTTTCCGGACAAATCCCTTTGGACCCGGTTACAATGAAAATTATCGGTGAAGATATAGAAACGCAGACTAGACAAGTATTTAAAAACATCCGCGCAGTACTGAAAGCCGAAAATTTGACATTGAATAATGTTGTCAAGTGTACGGTGTTCATTAAAAACTTAGACGACTTTGCTAGGATGAATACAGTTTATGCCGAAGAGTTTGGCAGGCATAAACCGGCGCGCTCAACAGTTCAAGTCGCGCGTCTGCCCAAAGATGTTTTGATTGAGATTGAGTGCGTAGCGGTAAAGTGATGATTGTTGGAGCTATCGCAAACAAAAAATGGATTTGCGGTGGTAGTGCTAACTAATTTTTAACTTTTGAAATACTACTGGAGTATTAATGAGTTCATTATCGGAAGATTTGCAGAAAACAAAAAGCGATATTCAACAGTTTAGAGATATTACAACTCGTGTTTTAAACTATATCCCAGATGTTTTGAACGAAGAATCGGAATTCAATGGTTATCAAATTTGCTCTTCAAATATTGCGGGGACAAGAAAATCTGTTCGTCCATTTCGAAATGATTTATTTATACGCAATGCCAGCATATTCAATGATAATTACAACCAGTTTGATCTAATATTAACTCGTTTGAAAAATGAAGAAAGAGAATTTACTCAAGACGAATACCGCCTGGTTGATAGTGTCGTCTATACAATTCAACAAGCTATGGGAATTGGTCTTGATTTAATGGTGCAAGCAAATAGTGCAAGAAAACATGTTGGTAATAGATTTGAAGAGCTTATAAGAACGTTGTTGAGCACTTTGGAAATCTCTATGAAAAAAGTTGTTTTAAGTATTCCTTACGAAACAGATGAGGGCAACAAATACTATCGTTGTGAGACCGATGTTATAATTTCTCCTTATGAAAGTGTTAAGTCAGATGCGACGAGTATAAATCCAAATGAAATAATTGTTTCTCTCAAGACCACCACAAAAGATCGAATGCCAAAGATATTCATTGATAAAGTCCTTATGGAACGCTTTGTTGGGCACCAAGTTCGTGTTGTTGGAATATCACAGAATGATATTCAACGAAAAGAGGATGCTGATGAAATTAAAATAAGCTATACCTTTGTTTCAAATTTATTTATGGTTTACACTCGTTTCTTAGCTCAATTAGAAGGCTACTATTACCTTGATTTGCCTTCGAAAGCATTACAGCGTCCATTCAACCAGTATATCTTTCCCTTTTCAAAATTTATGTTGAGCGATGTTTGGAAAATGTTAAACCCGTAATTTTTGTCTTCTCTGGATAGCTTCCATTTCATCTTTGCCAGAAGCTATCCTTGAAATATGTTCATTGTTTGACAAGCGTTCTTTGATAATTTGACAATATTCAAGGTTGTTTTCTGTTCCTAACCATTTTCTGTTGAAAGCTTCAGCCACTGCATAAGTCGTACCCGAACCTCCAAAAGGATCAACAACAACATGCCCCTGGTTTGATGATGCAAGAACAATTCTTTTTACTAATTCAATTGGCTTTTGCGTCTGATGTTCAGTTTTTTCCCAAGAACCATTTGATAAAGTAGGTATTTCAAAAACATCTTTTGGTTTTGCACCCAATGGATTTGGTTCCCAAATGTATTCTTTCCCATTTCCGTTATTATATTGAGAGGTTTCTGCTTGTGGTCTTGTTGGATATTTCAGTGTATGTGCATTATAAGGTATTCTTGCGTCATCGATATTGAAAATAAAATTCTTACTTTTTCTAAAATGAAGTATGCTTTCGTG
>JAKAEE010000123.1 GCA_021820065.1 Bacteroidota bacterium
AACTAACTGAAAACAGTGTCCCTCATTACAATCTAACAAAAGAAATATTTCCAATGGCACTTCTAATAGGAAATGAAATTACCGGTGTGTCTCAAGAACTATTGGATATGTGCGATCTGTCAATCGAGATTCCGCAATACGGGATAAAACAATCTCTGAATGTGGCCGTGGCTTACGGCATTGCAATTTTTGAGTTGAGAAGAATTTTTGATAGCAAATAATATTTAACTCGCCTCGTTAGCGGTTAGATAGTAAAAATTATCCTGCGTACGTAAAGAAACTTTCTCCATTATCTTTTTGATGGATCAACAAAAGGTTTGCTCTCACGAGTTTTATCAATGTTCTAGAAGCTCTTCTCTCTGAAAGATTTGCAGTCTTGCTCAACTCTTTAACCGTAATCGTTTCGTTTTTATCGAGATATTTAAAAACAATTTTCTCCTGATCGCCAACGGCATAATGTGATAGCGGTTTTTCGTTTGTCCGCGACTGCAGAATTTTTATCATCTCTTTGCTGGCAAGAACACTTTTGTCGTTAATGCGAACATAAACTTGCGCTGTGTTTAAGTCAAGATTTGTTTTGTAGTCTTGAATCCGGTGAGGTTTGTTTCTCGATTCAAAAATCTGAACCGCCAAAACATCTTTGCGGTTAATTTCAAACCATTCGATTTGATATTTCACAGCAGGCTCGCAATACTTCTCCGCAGTTTCTTCGATCAAATCCGTATCGGCTTTTTCGCTTTCCAAACCGTACAAAGATTTATCGTCATCCACTCCCAGCAAAATAAAACCGCCGCGTGTATTTGCAAAAGCAATCATTTCCTTTGCAATTTTTTCATACGAAGAAAATCTTTGCTTGAATTCGACGGTGAGAGATTCACCTTGTTCAATCAGTTCAAGAACTTTTTTCCGGCTTAACATAAACTTCTAAATGTTAGTCTGGAATTCTTTTTATTTTCTTTGTGGAATCGGATTCCGATTGAGGTTTTTTTTCTCCCGGCAGCTGTCTTTTAAGATTGATCTTTCTAACTGAATCATTCAAAGTATCTGCAATTGCTGGTTTTGTCGGCGCGGTTTCCGTTTTTACGGCATTCTGCTTTTGGTTTTCTGCTTCTGTTTTAGCTTTATCAAGCTGCTGTTTAGTCAGTTCGGCTTTCTGTTTTTCTTCTTGGATTGTCTTCTCTCTGATTTTTTCCGTTTGGTAGGCGGTATACTTCGGCAATATTTGTGCTACCAACGGAGAGGTCTTGTAATTTGTAATAAGCAGCCCGTATGTTGCAGCAGCAGAATCGTTTTGCACTAAATTGTCTTCGTAGATCATTCCTATATAATAAATTGCCTTGGGTGCAAAAGGAGATTTTGGGTAATTCATATAGACCGACTTAAACCCTTCGATTGCCTCATCATATTTTTTATCGAAGTACTTATTCTCTGCTTCGATATAAGACGGTCTTGCCGGGTCGTCGTCAGTTTTAACTACCACCGGGTGTTTCTCATCTTTCTTAGTCAATCCAAGTTTTTCCGCCACCACCGCTCTCAAAGGGTCCTTCTCAAAATTATCGTAAATGTATCGGTACAAACTATCGGCTTTCAAAGTGTCGTTAATAGTTTCGTAATAAGTCCCAAGAGCATACATAGTTTGAACTCTTACGGGTTTGGTTGGAAAGTCCGCAAGAATTTTTTTGAAATAGAAAAACGCAGAGTCGGGCACTTCAAGCTCCGAGAAAAACAAACTTGATAGACTGTACATTTGTTGACTCTCCAAAGACTTAATAGAGTCGGCAGAAATTTTTGGTCTGACTGGCTTCGGCACTTTATTAATGGCGATCAATTGCGCAAGAGTTAACCTTTTATTTTGCCTTAAGTCCTGGTATGCTTTTGCAATTATCTTCTGTTGATAAACCAGCAACTGACCACGGCTTTGCTCTGGGGTCAATGTAATCTGCTCGGTTGTGGTCTGACCGGATTGTGCCCTCTGCTCTTCAAGCATTCTTTTGGCTTCATCCAAATTTTCTTTTGCAGCCACTTCGTAATCAACAGAATCGCGCTCAAATCTTAACGGATCAGAAATGTAGAGTTGGCTCACTTCATAATTAGCTATCGAAACTTTCAATTGGTTATACTTGTCTATGTTGCGCGTACGGTTTGCGGATTCGACTTTGATTTCAGCCGGCGCAAGAGAGCCGGAAGCTTTATTGTAATATTTGTATGAGCTATCATAATCCCGAACTTTTCTCTCGTAAATGTCGGCAAGTCTAAATTCGGCAATTCCGGCGCTTTGAGTTTGCTTAAAAGTGGAATCAACTTCCAAATAAGTATCTATTGCAGTTTTAATCTGGTTCTTATCATCATAAATCTGACCGAGTTCAATCATAACTTCATCTAGATTGCTTCTGAATTTTCCGGAATAACGCAGATCATTTAGTTCTGCTTCGGCATCATCTATACGGTTTAATTTTTTCAGCAGTCTCGCGTGTTCCAAACGGCTTTTAAATTCTGTATCAAACGAAGGTGAATATTTTTCAACGGATGCAAAAGTATCCAATGCTTTGTTGTAATCTTTCAATGTTTCGTAGATGCGTCCCAGCTCAAAACTAACCAGTCCCGTCATTTCCTCATCCGGGGAGTGAGCAATGAAGTTTATGCAACCATCAACCGCTTTCGGATAATCTTCCCGAAAAAGATAAAAGGAAATTTTTGTGATTGATGCGTCAACATATATTTTATCCTCTCCTTCTTTTTGAGCAACAGCCTGAACACTGTCAATTAGTTTCAACCCGTCGTCAAAACTTCTTAACTGAAGATATGTCTTAGCCAGCCAAAGATTGTTTTCAAGCGTATATTTTGTTGGTCCAAGTGAAGCTAATTCCAAAAATTTTCTTTGCGCACGCGCGTATTCCTGCTGATAATAAAGCGCTTTGCCAGTAATGAACAATGCATCCGGAAAGTAACCCGATTCTTTATCGTACTGAAGAATCTTTGAGCATTTTTCTATTACCCTTGTAAGGTCTTGATTAAGCTGACCGGTTAATTGTGTGCCGGGACCAAAATTGGGATTATTCGTTTGACCAACGCTCCGGTTAGCCGTCTGGTTTGTATTTTGATAATAGGGATTCGTCTGCTGCGGATTCTGATATGGACTTTGATACGGATTTGTTCTCGCTCCTTGAGAGGAAGTGCTTTGAATATCCTCGCGGAAAGCAAAAATATCTTTTCTCTGAGCTTTAATTTGTTCTTCAATGTTGTCGAAAAGAGTTTTGGCGTTGTAGTACGTGTTAAAGTAAGTTGTAAAATCCCGCCATACACCGCAGCTCGAAAGTAAAATTGAGAGAATAACTAAAGATGCCGGCACAAATAGTTTTTTCCCGCCTAACCATGAGGCAGGTTTGATTTCGTAAAACATCACTTTTCCGTTATTGTGTTTGATACTAAACCGTAAAAACTATTATGTGCTAAATCCTTATTTTGTTTGTAAACAACAAGCCAAAAAGAATGGATACAACTTACAATGCCGAAGGTCCGGATTCATCGGTCCTTATTCGTATTACATCAGAAATATCTGTTATGAAAATTTTACCGTCGCCAACTTGCCCCGTTTTAGCGGTACGAAGAATTGCATCAACCGCTTTTTCCGCCAATGCTTCATCAACCACAATCTCAAGTTTTATCTTTGGAACAAATTCTATTTGATATTCGCTTCCGCGATAAGTTTCTTTGTGACCTTTTTGTCTTCCGTAGCCGCGCACTTCTGTAATCGTCATTCCACGCACACCTTCTTCAAGCAGCGCTTCCTTTACATCATCAAGTTTGAAAGGACGAATGATCGCTTCAATTTTTTTCATCATAACTCCACACTAAACGTTTTTACCATGACAATTTTTATATTTTTTTCCACTTCCACAAGGACAAGGATCGTTTCTGCCGACTTTGGCTTCAACATGAACCGGTTGTTTTTTGCCTCTATGATCTCCCTCGCCTTCGGGAGAAGTGGTACGGAGTCCCATGTTATCTGCCGCATCTTTAATGGTCTGCATTCTTTGTGCCGGCGTTGTTTTTCTGCCTTGCACTTCTGCGGGAGCTTGCGGCCAGAACTTGAAGCAGAAAGTAACAACGTCATTCCTAATTTCATCCAAAAGGTTCACAAACAAAGTGTACGATTCACCTTTGTATTCAAGCAGAGGATCCTTTTGACCGTAGGCACGCAAACCGATTCCTTCTTTCAGATCATCCATCTCTCGAAGATGTTCTTTCCATTTCTCATCGATGACGCTTAGAACTGCATATCTTTCAAGTCTAGCCATCAACTGGCTGCCGAGCATTTCTTCTTTTCTTGCGTAGAAGTCTTTTGCGGCTTCAAGAATCTTTTCAGTTATTCCGTCTTTGCCAAGCGTTTCAAATGTGCTTGGATCAATTTTAAAATCTACCAAAAGATTTTGAAGAACTTCTTCATGAATCTTCTCTATGTTCGCTTCATCGAAATATTTTTCGACTATGCTTGCAACAAATTCATCAAGGTAATCAAACACTTCGCTTTTTAATCTTTCCCCTTCAAGCGCCTGTCGTCTTCTAGAATAAATAACTTCACGCTGCTGGTTCATAACGTTATCAAATTCCAGCAGTCTCTTTCTTATTGCAAAGTTGTTTTCTTCAACCTTTTTCTGAGCGCGTTCAACAGACCGGGTTATTAACGAATGCTGAATCGCTTCGCCTTCTTCCATTCCCATTCTGCTCATTATGCTTGTAATTCTATCGCTCCCGAACAAACGCATCAGATCATCTTCAAGCGAAACGAAAAACTTTGTGGTGCCAGGATCACCTTGACGACCGGCTCGTCCGCGCAACTGTCGGTCAATGCGTCGCGCCTCGTGACGTTCGGTACCTAAAATGTAAAGACCGCCGGAATCGACAACTCCAGCGCCAAGTTTAATATCCGTACCGCGTCCCGCCATGTTTGTAGCAA
>JAKAEE010000124.1 GCA_021820065.1 Bacteroidota bacterium
TTTTTTATCATCAGGCAAATAGTATCCGCCGATATCAGCGGACTTGCCCTGAACAGATATCAACTCATCAGCAATTTTCTTTTCGTTTGTTTCGAGTTCTTTAGACATTTTAGAAAAACGGGTTTTCATTTCAGCGTCGGTGTTTTGCTCTGCTAACGCTTGCGCCCAGTAATAAGCGAGATAGAATGAACTTCCGCGATTGTCAATTTCATTTACTTTACGCGATGGATAGCGTGAATTTTCCAAATACTTTCCAATTGCTTTATCAAGCGCATCAGCTAAAATTTTTGCTTTCGTATTGCCCGTTTTATCCGCAATCATTTCAAAGGATGGAACAAGTGCGCAATATTCACCGAGCGAATCCCAACGAAGGTGATTTTCTTTTAGCAATTGCTGAACATGTTTTGGCGCTGACCCGCCGGCGCCGGTTTCAAATAATCCGCCGCCATTTAACAAAGGAACAATCGAAAGCATTCTTGCGCTTGTGCCTAATTCCAGAATCGGGAATAAGTCGGTTAGGTAATCACGCAAAACATTACCGGTCACAGAGATTGTATCTAATCCCTTTCGCGTTCTTTCCAAAGTGTATTTCATCGCATCTACCGGCTTCAAGATTTTTATTTCGAGTCCGGTCGTATCATTCTCCGGTAAATATTTTTTAACCTTCGCAATAATTTCCTTATCATGACCTCTATTTTCATCGAGCCAGAAAATTGCCGGTGAGCCGCTTGCTTTTGCTCTCTTTACCGCAAGTTTAACCCAATCTCTAATTGCTTCGTCCTTCGCCTGACACATTCTAAAAATATCACCGGTCTCAACAGGTTGCTCTAGTAGTACTTCGTTATTAGAATTCACAACGCGAATAACACCGTTTCCTTTTGCTTCAAAAGTTTTATCGTGGGAACCGTACTCTTCTGCTTTCTGCGCCATCAATCCAACGTTTGAAACAGCGCCCATTGTTGCCGGATCGAATTGCCCATTCACTTTTGTGTTTTCAATAATCTCTTTGTACATAGTAGCATAAGAACGATCCGGTATCATTGCGATACAATCTTCCAACTCATCTCTACGATTCCACATCTTACCGCCGTCACGTACTACGTTCGGCATAGACGCATCAACAATCACATCATTCGGAACGTGCAGATTCGTTTTCCCAATTCTAGAATCGACCATTGCCAATTCAGGATTAGTTTCAAAAATCTTGTTGATATCATTTTCAATTTCGATTCTTTTTTCATCTGGCAATTTTTTCAATTTTTCCAGAACATCCATCAATCCGTTGTTTACGTTCGCGCCAATTTCTTTTAGAACCTCGGCGTGTTTATCAAGCGCTTCTTTGAAATAAACATACACAGCATGACCGAACATAATCGGATCGGAAATTTTCATCATTGTTGCTTTAAGATGAAGGGAAAGAAGAATATTATCTTTTTTTGCCGCCTCAATTTGTTCTGCGTAAAATTTTCTTAACTCCTTTACGTTCATCACCGCTGCATCAATAACTTCACCTGGAAGTAATTTTAATTTTTCTTTCAGCGTTGAAATATTTCCCGCAGAATCAACAAACTCTATTCTAACAACATCGTCTTTCTGAAGAGTAGTGGATTTTTCAGTTCCATAAAAATCATTTTGCTGCATATGAGCAACACGCGTTTTAGAACCTGATTGCGGCCATGGCTTCATCATCTTGTGTGGATATTTTTGAGCAAACTTTTTTACGGAAGCAGATGCTCTTCTATCTGAATTTCCTTCTCGCAAGACAGGATTTACCGCTGAACCAAGAACCTTTGCATACCTATTTTTAATCGCTTTCTCTTCATCTGTTTTTGGTTCTTCAGGATAGTCTGGAATATTGTAACCCTTTTCTTTCAACTCTTTAATCGCTTCATGTAGTTGAGGAATAGAAGCACTGATGTTCGGCAGCTTAATAATATTGGCATCTGGATTTTTTACTAGTTCGCCCAACTCTGCTAAGTAATCCGGGATTTTCTGTTCTTCAGTCAAATTCTCGGGAAAGTTGGCAAGGATTCTTCCCACTAGAGAAATATCCTTCTGTACGAAATCGATTCCAGTTCCTTTCGTAAACGATCTTAGCACCGGTAGAAGACTGTAGGAAGCCATAGCGGGCGCTTCATCAATTTTTGTCCAAATAATTTTAGTAGCCATTTAATTTTTCCAATTGTTTGTAAAGTTATCCGTTAAATTATTTTATTAAGAAATATATGTCAAAAGAAGTTTTTATCTAAATAACGAATTCGTCTAACCGTACAACCGTTCTCTTGATGCAAGAAGATTCTGCTGCAATTACATGACTTGAATTAAAGACTTGTATAGTTTTGCCAAAGGAAGACCAACAACGTTGTAGTAACATCCATCAATCTTTTTCACGAACACTGCACCAAAATCATCTTGAATTCCGTAAGCGCCGGCTTTATCCATTGGACTTCCAGTTCCTATATATTCCTTTATTTCCGATAAAGTCAATTTGCGAAATGTCACTTTCGTTTTTTCGTAGTCTATAACTGTTTTTTTCTTTTCGATGTTCTGAATTACAAAACCCGTGTACACTGTGTGAGTTCTTCCACTCAATTTTGAAAGAATTTTGAATGCGTCGTTTTCGTTTTTCGGTTTGCCGATAATCTCCCTATCAAGCACAACAATTGTATCGGCGGTAATCACAATTCCTGAATGCACTTTCTTGATTGCTTCTTGCGATTTATGCAGCGCTAGTCTCTTCACAGTTTGGACCGGATGCTCGCCATCCAAAATTTCTTCGTGAAGATCAACAGAAAAAGATTTGAATTTAAGTCCAAGTTGTTTTAGAAGTTTTCGTCTGCGTGGAGACTTTGAAGCAAGATATATTTTTGTACCGGACTTTATCATGAATAAAAACTAGATGTGCAAATAAGAGATGAACTGTAATGGATTGTTACTTTCAACGGAATAATGCTTTTATACTTCCCCATGTTCTTTTAACGCTGGATACATTGTGAGGAACCGCAACTTCCCATGAGTAGGAAGTGGTACCGTCGTTGTCAACAATTTTTAGTCTGTAAACATACAACTGATCGGATGCTTTGAATGCAGTTTGATCGACATATTCATAATTCTTATCCGCTTGCGGATATACAACGCCAATTTCAACAAAACTGCCGTTAACTGTTTTTCTTTCGATCACAAATTGTTTAACATTTGTTTCAGTAGATGTCTGCCAGCTAATAACTATATTGCTACCGTTGGAACGAGCAGCAAATTTCAGCAGGTCGGCACCGGCAAACAAAATACCCGTAAAAACTAGAAGAATCGCTATGATGTTTTTGGTTTTATTCATTTTTTCATTCAAAATATATTCTGTATGGACATCTTTGTCAAGTTATTTATATCACACCTTACGATATTTCTCCCACCTACCAAACTTAAATTTAACGAAGATTACCAACGCATATAGAATAACATAAAACGGCAACGCAAACCATGCGCCAATCAAACCAAACTTCAAATAGACTCCCAAAAAATATGCGATGGGAACGAACACAAACCAATTCACAATCACTTCCGAAAGCATAACGTAAAGAGTTTGTCCGGCTGCTTGCAGTCCGTTAGCAAGCACAACTCCAAGCGCATAGAAAATCTGTCCCAAACCGGCTATTCGCAGAGCTGGTACTGCCGTTTCAATGATGTGATGGTTGTCTGTAGTTAATATTAGAATTAACCGCGGCGCAAAAACGAACAACATTCCTACAATTACGGTATAGATGGTTGCAATCTTGCTGGTTTCATAGCCGTAATGTTTTGCAAGCTTAAAATCTTCGCTGCCAAGACTATTGCCTACTAGAGTCTGAATCGCAATTCCAAAACCGAAACACGGCATCAGCGAAATTTGTAAAGCTGAAAACACAACCGTACTTGCCGCTTGCTGATCGGTTCCGATTAAGCCGGTGATGGCGATAAAACTTAAAAATCCAACAAGAATGAAAATGTTCTGAAGAGAAACCGGAAGTGAAATTTTAATTATTGAGGAAGCAATGCTCTTAACAAATCTAAAATTCTTGAAGTAGTGAAATTTATGACGGAAGGTAGGCATCATCGATACTGTAAGATAGAAAAGCGAATCGCAAATGGTTGCTAGAGTAGAACCCAAACCGGCACCGGCAAGTCCCATCCCCTGCATCCCGAATCCACCGTAAATAAAAAAGTAATTGAAAATAATATTCAGCAGATTAATCAACACAGCTGAATACATAAAAACTTTTGTCTTACCGATTCCAAAAAAGAATCCCCGGTATGAAACTGTAATCAAAAAGAAAGGAATACCCATGAACCGGTAGTGAAGAAATTGTCCGGCATAAAACGCAACTTTTGGATCCACTGCAAAAAAGTTCGCAATATCGTGCGAGAAATAGACAACCAATCCCGCAACTACAATACCTATCATGAGAGCTATGATTAGCGAGACATTTAAAACTTTGCCGCACTCATTATATTCTTTTGCGCCGAAACGACGTGCTATCAAAACATGTGTGCCGGTCGCTAGACTTGAAAACAAGCTAACCACAGCCCATGTAGCAATAACACCGATTCCCATCGCAGCTAAATAATATTCCGCATTAGGCAGACGTCCAACCATTGCTGTGTCAACCAGAGAGACAATCATTTGCGTTGATAAACCTGCTATGGCTGGTAGCGCGAGTTTCAGTATGTACGAATGATCCTTCGAATAGGAAAATAATTTCATGACATGCGAAGATATTGAAATAATCAAACCAAAAAAAATCTGAAAGTTAACAGCGCTGTAAATATGTATATAATTCAATATTACGATTAAAACTTGCCTGCTGAAAGGAGTATTGCTATTTTGCGTTGAGAAACTGCCTGTTATCAGAAGGTCAAATCAATGACAAAGCAGGAAGAAGTTCGCTATCTGATTCATACGCTCGGAATAAAACCAAG
>JAKAEE010000043.1 GCA_021820065.1 Bacteroidota bacterium
TCTCTTCAATCACTTCAAGAATCTTGTTTTCATGAATAACCAGCGCGCTTAATTTATTTCCCACACAAGCGCCGGTATCAATATAAACAGCATTTGATTCTTCAACAAGGGTAATTTCTTGCTGCTTAGTGTGACCGACAATTTGAAGTTTTCCCAAATTCAACAGCGGGTCGCGCGTCCACAGGATACCTCTGTCATTCCGCAAATCATTTTTTATGAACGGTGAAAGCAGTTCCAGGTTCTCTTTGAAATTGGAAGGCAAGAATTTTTCATACTGATTTGAAATGCCTGCGTGCGAAATAAAACAATCGTCTGTATTGTAATAGAGTTGAGCAGATTTTATGAATTCAAGATGCTTGTACATTTCCGTTTCGCGGTTCTCGTAAGACTCCAGCGTAGATTCGTTGCCGTTAAAAAACCACGACCGCGCAAAAACACTCGACGGCTCCCGGAAAAAATGATAGAACATATAATCATGATTCCCCGGTGTGAAGTAAATATTGTTATCTATTATAAAGTTCACCGCTTCAAGACTGTGATTTCCTCGATCCACCAAATCTCCAACAGTGTAAACCGGAATGTTTGGGAAGCGAATAATTATTTTTTTATACAAATCTGCCAGTGTATAGAAGCAGCCGTGAATATCTCCGATAACAGCTAACATAAATACTCGGATTAAATGTAATAATGTTTTTTTGCAAACTCGATTAACTCATCCCTAAACTGCGGATGAGAAATTTCGATGAGCGAGCGCGCCCTTTCTTGAACCGACTTTCCAAAAAGATTGACAGCACCGTACTCGGTAACAACATAATGAACGTCTCCTCTCGATGTAACAACACCAGCCCCCGGTTTCAATGTTGGTACTATACGGGAAAATTTCAAGTCCTTTGTGCTTGATGGAAGCGCGATAATCGGTTTACCGCCTTCTGAATGAGCAGCTCCTCTGATAAAATCCACCTGCCCGCCGATGCCGCTGTAAAATTTTGTCCCGATTGAATCGGCGCAAACTTGTCCTGTCAAATCAATTTCGATTGCAGAATTGATCGCAACCATCTGATTATTCTTTGAGATCAAAAACGGATCGTTAACATATTCCTGAGGATGAAATTCGAAAATGGGATTGTTATTGATAAAATTGAATGCTCTTCTGGTTCCAAGAACAAATCCTGCAATAATTTTGCCGGGATGTAGAGTTTTCTTTTCGCCGTTAACCACACCCTCTTCTACAAGCTGAATCAATCCATCTGCAAACATTTCCGTGTGAACGCCGAGATCATTTTTGGAATGAAGATATTTCAAAACCGCGTCCGGAATAGCGCCGATTCCCATTTGAAGCGTCGATCCGTCTTCAATCATGCCGGCGACGAATTGACCAATCTTATCATACACTGCCAAAACTTCTTGAGATGCTTCCGGATCAACTTGCGGTAATTCTTTCAGCGGTTCGTCAACTTCAACGATATAATCAATCTTATTTACATGAATAAAACTATTGCCAAGCGCCCGCGGCATTTGCGGGTTAACTTGAGCAATAACACACTTAGCTTTTTCAGCCGGAGTTTTAATATTTCCTACATCGATGCCGAAACTGCAGAAACCGTGTTCATCCGGCGGCGAGACTTGCACCAAAGCTACATCCGCTTGAATTACTCCGCGCTTGAATAACATTGTAACTTCGGAAAGAAAAATCGGTATAAATTCAGACCGTCCTTCAGCAACCGAAGCCCGTGAATTTGCACCGATGAAAAATGCTTTGTGCTTGAAATGCTTTTCCATTCCGGGCTGAACATAGGGGAGATCGCCAACAACAAGAATGTGATAAATTTCGACATCTCTCAAATCATCTTTTCTTCTAACCATCGCATTAATCAATTCCGATGGAGCGGCACATCCGGGCTGAATAATAATTTTGTCGTTCGACTTAATTATCTTAACCGCATCGTTGGCAGATACAAGCCGCGAATTATACCTTTTGATCCAAGGCGCGTTAAGAGGTTTGCCAACTTTAATTTCTTCAACAGTCATCTCATCAGCTCATCAGTTATTAGAAAAAATGTGAAGTCGTCGGAACTCAAGATTAAAAGCTTCGGCAATATTTTCGTTTGAAACAAATCCGTTATAAGTGCAAACACCTTTCGCCAAACCGGTGTCTCCGAGCAGCGCATTCGATAATCCGTTATCGGCAATTTCCAAAATGTATTCGATTGATGCGTTGGTTAATCCGTAGGTCGCCGTTCTCGAAACTAGCGCAGGCATGTTTGGCACACAATAATGAATCACATTGTGTTGTATAAAGATCGGTTCTGAAAGTGTTGTAGGTCTGCTCGTTTCAACACAGCCGCCTTGATCTATTGAAACATCGACGATAACCGCGCCTTTCTTCATCGACTTAACCATCTCTTCGGTAATTATGTTTGGAGTTTTTTCAGCTTTGATTTGAACCGCGCCGATCAACAAATCCGCAAATTTGGCGCCGCGGGCAAGTGTATATTGATTAGCCGCAACTGTCGTTATGTTTTTCGAAATTTCAGATTCAACTCTTCTCAATCGTCTTAAATCTTTATCCAGCACAATTACATGCGCGCCCTTTGAGTAAGCCGCATACGCCGCGTTAAATCCTACCACTCCGGCGCCGACAATTACAACGGCAGCCGGTGCAACGCCCGTGATACCGCTCATCAAAATTCCGCGACCGATCGGTGAATCGCTTCCCAAATATCTTTCACCAACTTGAATCGCCAACTGTCCGGCAATTTCGCTCATCGAATGAAGGATTGGAAGATGATCATTCTTTTCAATCAGCTCGTACGCAATTGCAATAATTTTTTTCTTCAAGAGTTTTTCAATTATGTTTTTTTTGCCCACGGCAAGGTGCATAAATGAAAAAACAATTTGCTCATCTTCAAGAAGATTAGACTCGGGTTCGGTAAGAGGTGCAATTTTGGTAATCATTTCCGCGCGCTGAAAAACTTCTTCGGCGGTGTAAACAATGTTCGCTCCCACTTTTCTATAATCTTCATCGGTGAAGTGACTTCCGATTCCGGCATCGGTCTGAATGAAAACCGAATGACCGGCTTTAACCAATGAATTAACACCCGCCGGAGCTAAAGCGATTCTTTTCTCTTCGGGAAACGTTTCTTTTGGAATTCCGATTCGCATGTTTGTTCTATTTTTTGTTTGTAAAATACTTATAAGAAAGGCGACATTCAACGAACATAAACCGGGGTAACCGGCTTCCGTCCGCTCAAAACCTTGATTATATTTTTCGCGCACAACTCTGCCATTGCAGAACGCGTTTCAACTGTTGCGCTTCCGATGTGCGGTAACAAAAAGACATTATCCAGTTTGCGTAGTTCGGGATTAATCACCGGCTCACCTTCGTAAACATCAAATCCGGCGGCAAATATTTTTTTCTTTTTCAGCAGTTGGATTAAAGATTTCTCTTCTATGATTTCACCGCGTGACGAATTTACGATAACCGAATTTTTCTTCATCAGTTTCAGATTATCTTTGTTCAGTATATGAAACGTTTTCTTGTCCAATGGAAGGTGAACGGAAACAATGTCGGCACGTTTGAGAAGAGCACTCAACGAAAATCTTTGGGCGGAAAATTCTTTTTCAAACTTGAGGTTGTTCTTTCTATTAAAGTAAATAATTTTTGTCCCGAAACTCTTCATCCTTTTTGCAACGGCATAACCGATTCGTCCCGCGCCGACAATTCCAACAGTTTTATTTTTCATTTCAAGCCCGAGCAGCTGCTGCGGTTTCCATCCTGTCCATTCATTTTTCCGCATCATCCGTTCCCCTTCTCTAAGACGACGCGCGCAAGCAAGTACCAGTGCAACAGTAAGATCGGCGGTTGCATCCGTGAGAATTTCCGGTGTGTTTGTTACAGCAATATTCTTTTCGTTCGCGTAACGCACGTCAATATTATTGAACCCAACTGCACAGTTTGCAATTATTTTGCAGCGCTCCATGTTATCAATCACTTTCTTATCGATCTTTTCGGTGAACATAGAAATAATTCCATCGGCATCTTTTACGTTCTTTAAGAGTTCGACGCGTGAAATAGCTCTATCTTCGGGAAATGTTTTAACTTGAATGCCGTTAGCTTTCAACATCTGTTCGGCTTTACCAACCAATTTTCTTGTGATAAAAACTTTCATGTTTATCCAAACAAAAGTTTTACAATGAACAGTGCGCCGAGTAACCCGGCTATGTCGGCTAAAACTCCCGCTGCAACTGCGTGACGCGTCTTCTTTATGTTCACCGAACCGAAATAAAGCGCCAGCACGTAAAATGTGGTTTCGGTACTTCCCATCATTGTTGAAACAAGAATACCGAGAAAACTATCCGGTCCGTGTACAGAAATTATTTCCGACATGATACCAAGCGAACCGCTGCCGGAAAGAGGACGCATCAACGCCATCGGCATTGCTTCGGCGGGCATTCCAATCAGATTTGTGATTGGCGAAAGTATCATAACCAGAAAATCCATTGCGCCGCCGGCGCGAAATATCCCAATCGCAACCAGCATTGCAACGAGATAAGGAATAATTCTTACCGCAACGTTGAATCCTTCTTTGGCGCCATCAACAAACGCTTCATAAAGTTTAACTTTTTTTATTGCACCGTAAGTAACAAACGAAATAATAATTAGAGGTATGGCAAGAATGGAAATCATTTGAATTACCGACTTCAGCGTTTCGGAGTTCACAAAAGAAATTTTTGAAAAGATACCGGAGACAGCAAGCAGAATAATAATCAGTGCGGTTGCAAAAAGTGTGATGAAAAATTTCCAGCCGGATTTTATGAAGTTGAAAAAATTTGCAAACCCTTTTTGTCTATCGCCGCCATTTGTATAAAATTTCTCCAAAGTTTTTGCCGCTAGAATTCCGATAAAAGTTGCGCACGAGGCACCGAAAAAAGAAGTTCCGATAATTATTGCCGGATCGCTGCTGCCCGCTGCTGCGCGGATAGCTATTGCCGTTGCAGGAATTAGAGTTAATCCGGCGGTATTAATTGCAAGAAAAGTTACCATAGCATTCGACGCTGTTCCCTTTTCCGGATTGATGCTGTCGAGTTCCTCCATTGCTTTCAGACCAAACGGCGTTGCCGCGTTTCCGAGTCCGAGCATGTTAGCGGAAATATTCATTATTATCGAACCGATTGCGGGATGATCTTGCGGGACATCGGGAAATAAAAATTTTGTAATCGGTTTTACCGAGCGCGCAATTACCGCAATTAGTCCGGCTTGTTCTGCAATTTTCATGATGCCGAGCCACAACGCCATAATTCCAATTAGTCCGATGGCTATGTTAACTGCCTTTCCCGCATAATCGATCGCGGAATTGGTTACCTCTTTCATTTTTGAAAAAGAAATTTTTTCGAGCGTCAATGCTGCAGCGAATGAATTAATTCCGGACCCACCCCCGAGTGTAAGCGTTCCGCTCAAATCATTTTCTTTACCGGAAACCTTTGCCATCTCCTGCCAGATTGCGGGAGAACTGTCGTCGGTTAAAAAATAAACCGAATATTTTTTTTCTTTTTCATTGTAAGAAAGTTTGATATTCTGGCTTACGACTTTAGTCTGAACCACATTGTAAAATTTTGCGAATTCCGATTGAGGAATTGCGAGCGTAGCATCAAACTGTTTGGTGCTGCCGGCAAATGAAGAATCGAACATGACGGAAACTTCCATCGATTCGCCGTTACGGAATTTGTTGCTCGATTCATTGCTGATATCGAGCGTGAGAGCAGTGGCTATTCCAAGTACAAGCAAACCAAGCCAGATGTAGTTGAGCATATTTTTCTCTGATGTGTTTTTTGCTTAATGCAAATTAAGATTTATAATTACCTCTAAACTTCTTCAAATACTTTCAGAAATTCTTCTCTTCTAATTCCCGCCTGTGTACAAATCGTTCTCAACGTAGATGATTTAATGATACTATGATTTAATGATACTATGATTTGGCATTGTAAGTGGTGTCTTCGTTCCATCAGGATTTAATCTGACCATCGAGATGTGTTCTTTTTCTCTAACAACTTCGAATCCCAGTCTTTGAAAAGTCTTGATAACTTTTTGCTTAGATGCATCAGCCGGAAACTTTGACATTAGATTGCAATTTTAGTTTCAGTAATAAAAGCATCAATAATCGGCGGGTCATTATCCAAAACTTCTTTGCCAAAACTTTCTATATGAAATTTAATTGCAGACTTAACATCGGCGAGCGCCTCTTTGTAAGTATTCCCTTCCCCGACTACTATTCCTTTCAAGCCAAGAGGGTAAGCGACAAAACCATCAGGATGTTTTTCAACTATTATTTTAAAATCCTTCATTTTTAAATTGCTCCTTTACTTACATAAGAATAATAACATTTTGCGCAACCCTTGTCAAAGTAATCTTTGATTATCAATTAAAGAAATTTATAATTTAGTAAGCAAAAAAAATGAGAAAGAAATGAAAATCGGTTTAGTACAATACTCCCCGGTTTGGGAAGAACCCGAAGAGAATATTCTCAAGATTCAAGATTTAATAAAACTGTCGTCAGGGAAATTTGATATGCTGGTTTTCCCGGAAATGACTTTAACCGGCTTTACAATGCAGTCGAAAAAATTTGCCGAAGAAATTGACGGCACGGGAACGAAATATTTTATGCACCTTTCTGCAAAGTTGAAGACAAACATTTTCGCCGGCATTATTGAAAAAGACAACGGCAAGATTTACAATTCGCTCGTGCATTTCGATTCCAACGGTTTAATCAAAGCCCGCTACAGAAAAATCCATCCTTTCAGTTACGCAAAAGAAGATAAATATTACGATGCACCGAGAGAAATTTTAACAACACGGATCGAGCAAACCAGAATCGGTTTAAGCGTTTGTTACGATTTAAGATTCCCGGAATTGTACCGGCTCTACGCAAAAGAGCGCGCCGAAATTTTGATTGACATCGCAAACTGGCCAGTTCCCCGAATCGATCATTGGGAATCTTTGCTCAAAGCAAGAGCAATCGAGAATCAATCGTTCATGATAGGAGTTAACCGCGTAGGAAGCGATCCGTTCAATGAATACAACGGGTGCAGCGCCGTGTTCGATCCGATGGGAAAAGAAATTGTTTTGATTGAGAATGAAGAAAAAATTATTGAAACGGAAATTGATTTGAATGTGGTGAGCGCAACAAGGGACAAACTGCCGTTCCTTCAAGATATAAAACTGATTTGAACCTTCTTTTAATCTTTTCACAATTTTAATGTAGGGCCGAGGTTACCTCGACCCTACGCATGAAATTACTTCATCAAAAGCATCTTCTTCGATTGGAAAAATCCGTTTGCACTAAGCGCGTAAAAGTAAACGCCGCTCGGTAAATTCGCAGCATCAAACTTAACCTCGTAATTGCCTGAAGATTTTTCTCCGTTGACAAGAGTTGCAACTTCTTGTCCAAGCACATCGTAAATTTTCAACAAAACATGTAATGACGCGCCATGGTGCGTCTCTACAATGGGAATAGAATATTGTATTGTTGTGCTGGGATTAAACGGATTGGGATAATTCTGTTCAAGCACAAAAGAAAAAGGCAATGTTCCCGTTTCTTCAACTCCAGTTGGATTGAAATCTACTTTTGTTAAAATGTTTGGACCGGCAATCCATAAATTGTTATTCTTATCAACAACCAAATCATTGACGCATGTTCCGGGATAAGTATTGCTGTCGTTAGCATAATTTGTCCAACTGGTTCCGTCAAATTTGAAAATGCCTTTGTTGTCACTCACCTGTCCGCAGTAACCGGTTCCGACCCACACTTCGTTGTTTCTGAATGCGATCGCGCTAATATATCCGGTAGATAAATTACCATTGGAAGGTTTGTAGTTTGTCCACGTAGTCCCGTTGAATTTAGAAAGTCCTCCACTGACCCAGTAACCGGAAACCGGGTCTTTATCCATACAACCGAACCATACATTTCCGTTAGCATCAGCAGCAATTGTTCTAACGTAATTTCCGCAAAGTCCGCCGTTTGTATTTTCTTTTGTGTATGGAGTAAAAGTGAAGTTAGTCGGATCATATTTAAATACGCCGATACTGGTTCCACACCAGATATTTCCTTGTTTGTCTTTTGCAAGTGCCTCAACGTTTTTGTAATTGTAACCGTCGAAGAAATTATTGAACGGAGTCCATGTGCTGTTGCCGTTCCATTTTACCATTCCTGCATTTTGAGAATTACCGCAGTATGTACCAATGTATGTATTGCCTGCATTATCAAAAGCAACACAGTAAGTATAATTCGTCATCATACCATTATTCGTTGTCATCATATCATATTTATTCCAGCTAGAATTGCCGTTGAACTTCACAAAACCGCTTCCGTACGTGCAAACCCAAATAGAATTTGTTGCGGTAACTGCAATGTCAACTACTTTATCTTGCATCATGCCTGAATTGCCGGAATTGTAAACTGTCCAAGAATTATTTTGATCGAACTTCACAACAGATTGATCTGTCCCGATCCAAATATTGCCGTTATCATCTGTAGCGACACAGTTTGCCGCTGTTAACGAATAATTTGAATTATTGTAGTCGTATGTTGTCCATTTAGGAGTTTGTGCCCGTGTCAGGCCAAAGATCGAAAAAAGTACAAGCGTTACTGTAAAAAATTTTTTCATAGATGCTCCTCTTCCTTACGGAATAATGTTCTACTTAGGTTTGGGATTTCCTTTTTGGTTAGCTCTCGAAGTTTAGTTTCAATAAGGTCTGTATTTTACAATTTGTAATTTAACCAAAATACTAAATTTTTCAAGTGATATTTATCCCGTTGAATCATCTTCTACCGGAATACAATCCGCCCGACTTTGTGACTTTTATGTCTTGCAGTTCCGGCGCTTTCATTCTGATCTCAAATCTGAATCCGCTGTAGTAACCCATCGGGTTCCAGACAAAATTCATTTCCCAGCAGTGAAGATCGCGGTAAATGGTAATTTGCGGCGCGGAAATTTGTTTTTGATCGAAGTCGTAGCTGCCGCGCACAGTAAACTTCCAATTTTTTGTAAGACTGAATCCCAAATCCATGCTGAGGTTGGAATACGTCGTTGAAAAATCCGGCGTTGGTTTGGAAAAATTAAAATTGTAGCTCAAACTCAAATTCCACGGAATGGTTAGGTCTTGCTGCTTAGCGTCGTCGTAAAGAGCAATGTAATCTTTTTTCTGAAACGCGTTGAATCCTTCCTCCTGCTGTTTGCTTTCTTTTGGTGGAGGCGTTGCACTCTTAAATTTCTCGCCGCTTAAGGTGGTAGAAACAGAAAAATTAAAATTCGTTAAACGGAACAAACCTTTTCCTTTGGATGCTAGGAACTGATTTACTGCTTGATAACTTACAGTGTTGTTCTTGACCGTTTGCACCTGGTCGTAGAAAGTGTAGGAGGACGAACCGGATAAATTCAACCAGTTACCAACATGATTGTAATAAATAAAATTCAAATCGGAGAGTTTAAGACTGTCAGCAGCAAAATTGTAGCTGACACTCGCGTTAAAATTTAAGAGTTGAATTTTCTGCTGTTCTTTGGTTGTATCGCTTGCACTCTTTGCCATTTTCATTTCGAAAACATTCCCAAGAGAGAAACTCAAACTCTGGCTTTCGCTGTTAGGAACCCCGCCGAAAACTTCATTTTGAAACTTGTCGTATCTAACCGTTTTGCCGTCGCGTGTTTTGTATGAATCGTAATACCCCCAGCCGGCACTAGAAAAATTCGGTCGTAGTGTATAAGAAATTGCAGGCATGAGTGTATGTCTGAAAGATTCAATTCCAAAAATATTCGGGTTAAAAATTCCATAGAGTCTTGTTGAAGCGTTGATTGAAAAACCGAATGTGCGCACCATATTGATTTCGTTAACCGTTGTAGTTTTTACCGAATCGTGTGTTATAGTTGTACCGGTCGAATCAATTGTATCATATGAAGCGTCCTCCAGTTTCGTTCCTTTGTTGTACCATTTCTCGGTGTAATCTATACTAGGAGTAATGCTGAAGTACCCAATCTTAGGTGATGCGCTCACTGTAATGTTGTGTTGAAAACCGCCGTGCGTTGTAAGTACGCCGCCAACTTTATTCCGGTTGTTCGTAAACTGCCCGTTGTAAGAGTATCCTACCAAATCATACCATTTGGGGTCAGTCACAGACTCCGCGTCATCACTGCGAAATGGATAGGTAATGGATTTCGAAAAACTTACGTTGGGCAATGTCTCGTACACATTACCAGCGGTCGGTGACTTTCCGATTGACTGTGTCCGGCTGTAGTTTAAAGTTAAGCTGCTTCCGGATTCGTCCCAGCGTTTATTGTATGTTGCATTCGAAACAATATTTTGCGAAAGCAGATCGTTATAACTGACGCTGTTGTTAGCAAGATAATTCGATGAGAGAAATTGAAGACTAACATCTAATCGTTCCGTTGGAGTTATTTGTTGGTTGTGATACCATGAAAGATTCCAATCCGTCTGATCGGTTCTGCTTGGATCATTGTTTTCACCGATTTTAATTTTAGAATATCCGCCGGTTAGCGCTCCTGAAAAATTGTAGCGTTCGGCGTAACGGTATCGTCCGTGCAAACCGTATCCGCCTTTGGTGTAGTAGTCACCGGTTAGAGTCATGTCCATGTAATCGCTGATCGCCCAGAAATAACCAAAGTTCTTAAAATATTGTCCGCGAGCGTTTTCTTCGCCGTATGTTGGGATTATAATACCCGATCGTCTTCCGGTTTCATTTGGGAAAACCGCGAACGGAAGAACTATTGGAAGCGGCACCCCGCCGACGTACATCATAATCCATCGCGCAATGATTTTATCTTTTTGAATTACTTTCATCTCACTTGCTGTGAAGTAAGTATCCGGCGTGTCTTTTTCGCAAGTTGTGAACATTCCGTTTTCGATAAAGTACGTGTTCTTGTCAAGCTTCTTAACTTTCTCCCCTTCGTAACGCTTATCGGTTTCTTTATTCTTCGCCATCGAAATGAAACCGCTCTGATTCTTGAAATTGTATTTCAGCCGTGAACCTTCGTACGCATCTTTTCCCTCGATCAATCGAGGAGTTTCTTTCAATTTTACCTTTGCCGTATCGGAAGTGTCTTTAATTCCGAACGCTTCAAGTTCGTTGCTCTGATAATCGACGTAAATAATTCCGCTTTTGAGATCGGTGTCTTTGTATTTCAGTTCGCCGGTACCGTAAAGATTCATTTTTTTATTTTGAATGTCGAAGATGAGCGAATCGGAAGCCGACGCATTGATCACCGCATCAACATCATATTTCTTTTTGGTTTTAGTTGAATCGGTTTTTGAGGTTGAATCCGGTTTAACAATGTTTAATTTCTGATTGGAGAGGACGGACGAAGTTGTGTCTTTTTGTTGCGCGAACAAAAAGGTGCATGCAAAAATTAATATCACGGAGAATGCATACTTCATCGGTCGATTAGTTTTTGTTCCGGTTTTGCCGGTAAAGTTACGATTTATAAAACACAAGTGCCGATGCACCTTTAATGCCGGCGTCGTTTTTCAATTTTGCCGGTTTCACTTTAATTCTGCTTCTGAACGGTTTCATTACACGATCCTTCAGCGCGGATTCAACAGAATTAAATAAAAGTTTACCGAAACCCGCGACGCCTCCGCCGATAATGACCGTGGTTATATCCAAAACGTTTACAATTGTTGTAAGCGCATAACCGAGTTTTGTGCCGGTATCGATAACCACCGATTGAGAAAAATCGTCGCCGTTTTCTGCCGCGCCATGAATCAGCTTCGGTGTAAGCAAATTGAAATCGTCTTTAATCGTTCCGTACAATTGTGAATCTTGTCGATCGACAATTTGTGTTTTCACTCTTTCGATTAGATAATTGTTGCCGATGTAGGCTTCGATGCATCCAATCGATCCGCATTTGCATTGGCGCCCCATCGAATCAATCGTCACGTGACCAAGTTCTCCCGCGCCGCCGGTTTCTCCTCGGTAAATTTTTCTATTAATAATAATTCCGCCGCCGACTCCAGTACCGAGCGTTATCATAATAAAATTTTGAGAGCTTTTCCCCGCGCCGTAAATCATTTCACCAATTGCCGCCGCGTTCGCATCGTTTTCGACAAAAACATCGCACTTAAATTCTTTCTTCAGAATTTCTCCAAGCGGCACTCTCCCCCATCCCGGAAAGTTAGGAGGATTTTCCACAACACCTTTTTTCAAGCTAACCGCACCCGGAGCGCCAATACCGATCCCGTAGTTTTTCACTTTCGTAGATTCCAAAATTTGGCGGGTGCCGTTTATGATCTGTCGAATTACTGCATCGGGTCCTTTGTCTGCATTGCTATCAACGGAAATTTTTTTCAGAATTTTTCCATCGTGATCTACAATTCCAATTTTCAGCGCTGTGCCGCCAAGATCAATACCGATTCCATTTTTTTTCTTGGTCATATTACTCTCTCTAATTAAAAGATTTATCAACAATTGTAATTTCATCCGGGTAAGCCAAATTTCCGAATGGTGTGCCTACAACGGGACGTGCTAACAATTTCAGAACAGTAGCAAGAAAAACTAAAAATACTTTTCGCAAGTTTTTATTGATTCCTCGATTTTTTGAATTATCAACTCTGCAACCCGCAAAGCTTTCAAACCGTCTTTGCCGCTTACAACAGGACGCTCGCCTTTTGCAATCGCATTCACAAAAGATTCGAGTTCAAGTTTCAGCGCGTTTACTTCTTTAAACTCGGGCTGTTCATAAACTACCGCTCTCCGTCTATCGCCCACGCCCATTTCGCCAAATGATATGAATGAATTTGTCGGCATCTGATCCGGCGGAACGAGACGAAATACTTCAGAGACGCCGGTTATAAAATCCAAAGAGATGTAAGCATCGCGCTGAAAAATTCTCATCTTTCTCATTTTCTTTTGGGAGATTCTGCTCGCCGTTACATTTGCAACTGCACCGTTATCAAATTCTATTCTAGCATTAGCGATATCGAGGTTATCCGAAACGATGGCAACACCGCTGGCGCTTACGTTTTTCACTTCACTTTTTACCAAGCTAAGAATTATGTCTATATCATGAATCATCAAGTCGAGAACAACCGCAACGTCGGTACCGCGCGGATTAAATTGCGCCAAGCGATCGGTCTGAACAAACAGCGGATTGAGATGATATTTTTCGAGAGAAATTAATGCCGGATTGAACCGCTCTATGTGACCGACTTGCAGCGTCAGATTTTTTTCGTCGGCAATTTTAATCAGTTCTTCAGCTTCCCAAATGTGCGTAGTAATCGGTTTCTCTACAAAAACATGTTTCTTGGCGGTTAACGACTCTTTAACTAATTCATAATGCGCGCTAGTCGTGGCGACAATATCAACAGCGTCAACTTCATCAAAAAGTTTCGGCAAATTTTCGAAAGATTTTATTTTGAATTCTTCACCGACTTTTTGCGCAACGGAAAAGTCTTTATCGTAAATGCCGACGAACTCGCAATTTTCTATTTCTTTAAAAAGTTTTGTATGAATCTTTCCGAGATGCCCTGTGCCAATCACACCGACTTTTATTCGCTTCGACGAATCATTCTGGTTCATAACGCTCCGGTATTAATTTTCTTGTACCCGATAATTTTTTCATAACCGCCTTTTTCGGGTGTTGCATAGTAAAGAAAGATGTAGTACTCCGCATCGGTCTCGAAAAAATTTCCTTCCAAAATTTCCCAGTTGATATTTTCCACGTGGTCGCCAACAACGTTGCCGGTCACGTACTGATAATCATAAACGCCTCGCTTTAGCTCAACGGAAAGGTTCATCATTCCTTTATCGTCGTACATTTCATACTCCGGCAAAACACGCCAGTTGTTAAAAGCGCCGACTAAAAAAATCGATGACTTGACATCATCCGGCGCGCGTAATTTAAAAACAACATTCATGTAATCGGCATATTCATTTTTGAAATTCATCAAAAGCGAACCGCCGTAGAAGTCTCTTCCCTCTTTTGTAAAGAGATTTGAAGTTTCAATGTTGCCGAATTTTGCACTCACAGTCGGTGTATTATACTTGCCGATATCTCGAATATCCGTCTCGCGGTACCGGTTACCGGGGTGAAGATTTCTGGCAATGAATGAGAATTTGTTTGACGCATTCCATTCGTAAAATCTATCTTCCGTATAATTGATTCTATCAATAACTATCGGATAATACATTTTACGGTTTTGAATGATCACGACCTTCTTAACATTTGACGGAAACAATGTATCTGGCAAAGTGAAATTTGTTCTAATTGAAATTGATCTTTGCAAAATTGCAAACTGGGAGTTATCTCCTTGCAATCCTTCTTTAGCAAGTTCAACGTTCATTTTTACAAACGGCTGAACTACAAAAAATCTTCCCGATGAATAAACAAGGTCTCTGTTGTTCGAATCGACGATAAAGAACATCCAGTTGCCGGAGTAAGGAAAGTTTACGTTGTTGTTTGGGAATGAACCGGAATAGTGATAGTGAGCGCCTTTAACTGTTATCGGCAAATTATCGAACCAAAGATTGTACTCGGTGTTGTAAAGTGGATTTAACAGAAAAGCGCTGTCGTAAACATTCCAATCGGAATCGCAGAAGCGGAATACAATAGAAAGATTCGGCATGTTGTCGGATTGAACATCGAACTCGATGGTTATTAAATTTTTCGTTTTCTCCGACAAATCCAATACCGGGAAAGATGTTTGATCGTGATTCGAATAAATCCTTAAGCTCTTAATTTGAAAATCGGCAGAATAAATATCCGTTCTCGTGAAAAAGAGTACCGCAATTAGCGCGAAAAAGAATCCGCGTAAGCCTAGAATATTTCGACGCATTTTATTGAGTTATAAGGAACAAAAATTTTGTAGGGTTTTTCATCACGGTTCGATTCCAACAAAAGACCGTCATCATACACCTCAAGAAGAACTCCGGTTTTGAAAACTATTTCATAGAAAGTAGGATGATTGACTTTCTCGTTCCCATAAACAACGCCGTAATTCTCCGGCATTGTAATGTTGAGTGTTTTACTTTTAAAATTATTCCAATCGATTTTCATTTTACCGCCCCGATAGTTGACGTTTTCGTTACCGTAAATGAATCAAATGCATTTAAAAAGTAGGTAAAAATAGATTCTTTTCCAATCGAGAAAGGTTTACACTAGGGAAAGAATGCGGCAGTTAACGCTACAACCGCCGCAATCAAGTAAATTATTTTTGATCGATGGTGATGTCACCGCCGGTACTCTTTAAGTGAAGGGTTCCACCGCCGCCGTTTACTTCGGCAGAACTGAACACTATGAGCAATAATACAGCGAATAATTTCGCAGATGCGTCACGGTTTATTGATCCCACTCGCATTTTTCCTCCTGCTTATTAATTGTTTGATCATTTAGACTTGCAAGACGCCGGAATAGTTATGCCGTAGCAAGAATTATTTTTTTACCTTCTTTTAAAAACTTAAATTTGGATCGTTCATTGTGGATATAGAGGAAAACTTGATAAAATTTTTTGTTGTTTTTATAGGTGGAGGTTTAGGAAGCGTCTTCCGTTATTGGATTTCATCTTATGCATCAAAACATCTTCCGTTATTTTTCCCTTTCGGTACATTGTTGGTTAACATTATTGGAAGTTTCATCCTTGGACTTATGATCTTTGGCTGGGATGAAAAAGGTTTGATCAGTCCAACTATAAAATTATTCATCGGCGTAGGTTTCTGCGGCGGCTTAACCACTTTCTCCACTTTTTCTCTTGAAACTTTTAATCTTATAAAAGATGCTGAATTTTTAATGGCATGTTTGAATATTGCAGTGAACGTTCTGTTCACTCTTATCGGCATCTACATTGCCTACTTAGTTACGAGGTGATTTATGAAAATAGAAGGTGAAGCAAAACTATTAAGAATTTTTATCGGCGAAACAGATATAATTTCTCACGTGCCGGTTTACGAAAAAATTGTCAGTGAGGCGAGGAAACAAAACCTTGCCGGCGCAACGGTATATAAAGGAATTATGGGATACGGCGGCAACAGCAGAATTCATAGAGCAAAGTTTTTGGAAATGTCGGAAGATTTACCTCTCGTGATTGAAATAGTCGATGAACAAAAAAAGATTGAAGAATTTATCCCGACGGTACAGCAAATTTTTGAAGAAGCTAATTGCGGCGGCTTAATCACAATGGAAAAAGCCGAGATCATTAAGTACTCAGCAAACAAACGATGAATATAAAATCATTTCTGCAATCCCTCATTCTCATTCCGATGATGTTTTTTCTAATGCACGGAAATATTTCCGCTCAGAACAAATATAATTTTGATCAGTTCTGGAATGAATCTTTAACGTTCGCACAGCAGCCGTTCCATTGGGAAGGCAACGATTGGCTTAAGCTCGGAATTGGGACAGCTGCAGTTCTTGCCGTTACACAAATTGATCAGCCGATAAAAGATGCAACGCTGAGAAATCAATCTGAAATAAATTCATTCCCGGTTAAAGCTGGAAAATTCTACGGAGAGATTTATCCCGCAGCAATTGTTGCCGGCGGATTTGGATTGTACGGCTTCTTAGCGGATAATCAGCCATCCAAAAAAATCGCATTCGAGACTATTCAGACCGTTCTTTACGCGGGAGCTATAACCACTTTCTTAAAAATTGTGATCGGCAGAGCAAGACCATTTACAGACAAAGGTATTGCAACGTTCCGGCCATTCTTACCGTTCAATGATGATTTCCATTCGTTGCCCTCCGGACACGCTACGCTGGCGTTTTCGTTATCAACTGTGCTGGCAAACAATGTTGACCCAGACTGGTTAAAAATTTTGATCTACATTCCGGCAGTTGTTACATGCGGTTCGCGAGTTTATCAAAATGCACATTGGACTTCGGATGTTCTTGCCGGAGCCGCCATTGGTTATTTTGTCGGGACGTGGGTTTCAAACACTCACGATAAAAACGAACCGAGCCGGATAACGTTTGATTTCCCTTTCTCAATTAAAATCGCTCTCAATTAATGAACAACGGCAACATTAAACATTATTTTAAGTTTCCATCAAAAGAATTTTTGGGGAATTATCTTTTCTTTTTCGAATAGGAATAATTAATTTTGGCACCAATCGAGTTTTAATAAGGTGAATGATGAGCAAAATACTTTTCAAGAAACAGTTGAGCAAGGACGTTTTTCTAATGAGACTTCACGCTCCGCTCATTGCTGAAGAAAGAAGCGCAGGTCAGTTTATAATACTTCAGGTGAATGAAGATTACGGTGAACGAATTCCTCTCACGATTGCAGACGCAGATACGAAAGAAGGAAGCATCACAATTATTTTTCAAGTTGTTGGGAAAAGCACAACACTACTATCCGAACTAAATGAAGGTGACGACATTCCAACGTTGGTTGGTCCGCTCGGAAGACCTACTCACATCGAAAATTTCGGAACTGTCGTTTGTGTCGGCGGCGGTATCGGTGTTGCACCGCTCCATCCGATAGCCCAAGCTCTAAAAAATGCCGGCAATCATGTCATAACAATCATCGGCGCACGAACAAAAGATTTGATCATACTTGAAGAAGAAATGAAATCGATTGCCGACGAATTTATTCTTTGTACCGATGATGGAAGTTACGGTCGTAAAGCGTTGGTTACCCAACCGCTTAAAGAAATCTGCGAACGGAATCCAAAACCGAACATGGTCATTGCAATAGGTCCGCCGATAATGATGAAGTTCTGTTCCGAAACGACACGTCCGTACGAAGTATTCACACAAGTTTCGCTGAACACAATTATGGTTGACGGAACCGGAATGTGCGGCGGCTGCAGAGTAAATGTAGGAAAGGAGATAAAATTTGTTTGTGTAGATGGACCGGAATTCGACGGACACAAAGTTGATTTCGATAATATGATGGCACGATTAAATTCGTATAAAGAAATTGAACGTGCAGCACACAACTGTTATCTCGAAGCTGAGATCAAGGCAAAGGAGGCACTGCGATGAACTTCCGCACTCTTGAAGAATTATCCAACGATGCAAAAAAATTAATTGCAGATTATGTCTCGCGTATCGACGACATAAAAGCTAAAGAGCGTACAAAAATTCCCGCACAAGAAATGCCCGCGCAAGATCCTGAAGTTAGAAAACATAACTTGGAAGAAGTTGCTCTCGGCTATACAATGGAACAAGCCCGCATTGAAGCAATGCGATGTTTGCAATGCGTTAAGAAAACTTGTATCGATGATTGTCCGGTAAAAATTGACATACCAAGATTTATAAATCACATCGCTCACGAAGAATTTCAAGACGCTGCCGATGTTATAAAAGAAGCAAGTCTTCTTCCGGCAATTTGCGGAAGAGTTTGCCCGCAAGAAACACAGTGCCAGTCAAACTGCGCCGTTGGAAAAGCACTGAAAGACGTTGATAAATCCGTTGCTATTGGAAGACTCGAAAGATTTATTGCCGATTGGGAACGCTCCACCGGAAAAATTGCGGTGCCTGAAGTAAAACCGGAAACTGGAAAAAAAGTTGCAGTTGTTGGAAGTGGTCCGGCTGGTTTGGTTGTTGCCGCCGATTGCAGACGCGAAGGTCATCACGTAACAGTTTTCGAAGCATTCCACAAACTCGGCGGCGTACTTCGTTACGGCATTCCGGAATTCCGTTTGCCGAACGACATCATCGACAAAGAAATTGAAACTCTTACCGCAATGGGCGTCGAGATCAAAACAAATTTTGTTGTCGGTCGCACGCGCAAACTGTTGGACTTGATCAACAAAGACGGTTACCATGCAGTTTTTGTCGGCACCGGTGCCGGACTTCCCCTCTTCATGGGAATTGAAGGTGAAAATTTGGTTGGAGTTTTTTCTGCCAATGAATATTTAACACGCGCCAACCTGATGCGTGCGTTCGAAAAAGGTAAAGCCGACACGCCGATTTATCCTTCAAAAAATGTTGCGGTACTTGGCGGCGGAAACGTTGCAATGGATTCGGCTAGAATGGCAAAACGCCTTGGCGCTGAAAATGTTTACGTTGTCTATCGCAGAACAGAAAAAGAAATGCCAGCTCGTAAAGAAGAAGTAGCTCACGCCAAGGAAGAAGGAATTGAATTCTATTTCCTTCAAAATGCAAAAAGAATTTTAGGCAACGAACAGGGAAAAGTGAGAGCGATGGAATGTTTGCGTTACGAACTTGGTGAGCCGGACGATAGCGGAAGGAGAAGACCTGTTGTTATACCCAACAGCGAGTTCACTCTCGATGTTGATACCGTAATCGTTGCTATCGGTAACAGCAGCAATCCGCTGATAAGTCAAACTACACCCGAAATAAAAGTTAATAAGTGGGGTAACATTTTAGTTGACGAAACTCAAAAGACTTCTTCGGAAAGAATTTTTGCCGGCGGTGATATTGTGTTAGGAGCTGCTACTGTTATCCTTGCAATGGGCGAAGGAAGACGAGCTGCAGCAGCAATCAACAAAATGTTAGCAGAAGAAATCGAAAAAGAAAAAGCTGGAATGAATTAAACTGTGGGGCGTTCGATTGAACGTCCCTACTTTAAATTATTTATAAACCTCGTTTCTTCAAATATTGTTCTATCGTTAAACTTTTGCCTTTAACTTTTTTAGCTTTTTCCAAATCAGAAATATCTTCGAGCAACTCTATGGCTTCACTTAATGCCGGACTTTTTTTCAGCTTCTCCCACTCCGCACGTGAAATTTTTATATGTGTTTTAGTTTTTGTTAAGGTCATTACTTCACCAGACTTCTTTTTGCAAATATAACGTAATCAACCATGCATTTTCTGAAGAATTTGAAAAAGAAAAAGTCGCGATGAACGCAAATCTAACACTCGTCTCGCTTCCATTCTTCTCAGTTTTTGATAGAATCGTTACTGTGTTATGCATTGTTGGAAATCCGTTTGATGTCAGCACTGAATCGTAAGTCACCTGTGCAAACGGATTTATCAGCACTGCAAAGCAATTGTGCGGCGTTGAAATGATGCAAGTCAATGTTGAAATGACATTCTTCAAGTCTGAAATTGCATTTGTAAACTCTGCAATGAGGTAAGTTAGACCGGAAATGGCATTAGTAAAGCTTGTAATCGTATTAGTAGACTCTGCAATGACATTTGTCGGTCTTGCAATGATACATGTTGGTCTTGCAATGAGATAAGTTAGCTTTGGGATGCCTCAAGTTAGATCAGTTATGAATCAAGTTGTATCTGGAATATGTGTTTTTTGAGAAATTACTTACGCGACGTTCTCAATAATTATTTTGTGCTTGTATTGAAATCCGGCAGTTGGCTTTTCAGTTCATTCAATAATTCTACGGTTTTGTGTGTATTCTGTTCCATGCTTACAAAGCAGGAAAGAACTTGTGCAAAAGCAACAACTAAATAACCAAACGCTGCAGTTAGAAGCCCAGCAGAAAAGCTGATCGCTCCTATTCCCCTGAGCATGCCAGAATCTTCTATGCAACTAACCAAGCCGCTAATTGCAACTATTACACCTAGAGCTACCACACCCCAGCCGACTTTCTCCATAATTATTCCAACAGAAAGTAATTCGGCAAATCTTCTTTTTTGCTCACTATTTTCTTTTGGTACATAAAGCATACCTATTACCTCTTCACGTTAATTCATCCTAAATTTTATTTTATCACTAACAACTTCTTGGTTTGAGAATAACTTCCAGCTTGCAGACGGTAGAAATAAATTCCGCTTGGTAAAGACTCGCCGCGGCGAGTCTCTACGTTGAACTTTACTTCATAATTACCCGGCGCTTTTTCTTCGTTAACAAGCATAGTAATTTCTCTTCCAAGCAAGTCATAGACTTTCAACGAAACATGTAAGGGCAGAACATGTTCAGCCCCTACACTTGGGATGGAAAATTTTATTGTTGTGCTTGGGTTGAACGGATTCGGATAGTTTTGGAAAAGATTGAATGTATATGGAACTTCTATTTGGTCAACGCCTACTAATTTTTCAGTGGTGAATGTGAATCCGGGACCTAATGGGCCGATTTCTCCAAGTGCATTTCTTTCTCTCACTTGCCAGTAATACACAGTGCTATACGAAAGTGAATCAGTAACGAGAGAAGTACCTGTTATTCCGCTTTTTTCAAATCCCAATTTTTCTTCCGTCATATTCCAAGCTTTCACATCATAGGACACTGCATTTTCGAGTCTTTTCCATACTAGAGTCGGGCGGATTGTGACTAATGAGTTGTCTGCCGGGGAAATGAGTTCTACTGTTTTCATTTCAGCGACAACTGTGAAAAAGATAGGCAAGGAATACCATCCTTTCAGATTTGTATATGTCGCAATTGAGAATTGGTATGTTACCCCTTTTTCAAGCAGCTTCGTGTAATACACTGTATCCCAAGACACAAATTCATCTGCTACTACCGTAGTATCTTTCATCAGTTTTACATAATACCTTTGTGCATTTGACACCGGACTCCATGTAATTTTTAACCGTTGTGGCAACTCTCGTGATCCATTTTTCAGAGAAATATTTCGCGGCGGATCAGGCCCCATGTTGGTGAAGAGATTATCACAATCATCCCACCAGAGCGTATCTTTTTTTGTTGTATACCATCACTACTGTCCAAGATACGAATAAGAGAGTATCTGTAACTATATATTATACAAAGTGTTATAAAGAAAAATGGTCATAAACGATTTGAAATAAAAAAGAACTAATTTACGCTCGGTTTGAACTAC
>JAKAEE010000125.1 GCA_021820065.1 Bacteroidota bacterium
CCGCCCATCACATTACCTTTTAACTCAATGACCACGGCACCATAATGTTCTTCAGTTCTTAGCTTCATGTTTTCTCCTGAATTTAATTTATTGTTAAGATAATTTTCAGCCGTCTTTAATGCAATCACATCCCAAAATACGAGCGCACGGATTGGATATAATAATTTACAAATCTTTATATTGGCAGTTAAATTATTGAATCCTCGAGTAAAAAGAAAGTTCTTTTAGATACTTAAAGGGCACCAAATTAATTTATGAAACTTTAATTTTGTTAGGAACAATAAGAATTCAGTCTCGTCTAAACTTATGAATTTATTAAAAGACCAAGAGCAATTTGACTTAAGCGATTCTACCGAAGACAAAGATCAAGATTTTGCTTTGATACGCGCGTTCATTAAAGGCGATGAATCGACGTTTAAGACTCTGGTAGTTAGACATAAGGAAAAAGTGCGGAACCTGGTATTCATAACTTTGGGCGATGCTGAGTTTGTTGATGACATTTCTCAAGATGTTTTTATCAGCATCTATCATAAGCTTAACGATTTCCGCTTCGAGTCGAAGTTTACTACCTGGTTGTACCGGATTACCGTTAACAAGTGCAGAGATTACTTAAGAAAGAAAAGAGTGCGCAGCATATTCGTCCCGATCAAAGATTCCGATACCGAATACGGAACCGGACCTTTTTCTGAAAATGTTGATGTGCCGCAGCTTGTAAGATCTGCAATTGATAAGTTGCCTGAGAAGTTAAAGATACCACTGGTAATGCGGGATATAGACGGGCTGAGTTACAAAGAAATTGCGGATCAGCTTGGAACCGAAGTCGGTACTATAAAATCCAGAATTTTCAGAGCGCGCGAAAGTCTGAAAGTAATCTTAGAACCTTATCAAAAGGAATTACGAGCTTAAAGTATGGACGAACAAAAAAATAATTCTTCGTCAACTTTTAGTCTTGTAAAAAAATATCTTCCTTATGTTTTTCTTGGGTTGCTGACCTTAGCGCTGATGTTTTTTTTCAAGTACAACAAAGAAGAAATAGGAAAAATTCTGGAGTCGGGCAAGAATAACCTGTTGTCCCTCTACACCGATAACCTAAAACCGTTGCTGGTAAGCACTCCGATTACAGAAGAAGACGTTTTTAATTTCGCTTTGTATCAAAGCCTGCCGTTAGACAAGAACAAAAATAAAATATTGGTTATTAATTCCGATGAAGCTAACAATCAAGTTTATGAGATTCGAACCGCATCTTTCAATTCTTCCACAAAAAACTACGAGACTTTTGTAAAATATTTGGGACTCACGAACGAGCAGAAAGAAGCCGCCGATTCGATTTTGAATTCCTACAAAAAAGAAATTTACTCATCCGTTTTTGTAAGCGATAAAAATACCTTTGCAGTTAATCCGAAGATAAGCGGGTTACAGCAAGCGGTTCTTGCCGATATAGTTTCATTTGCCCAGAAAATTAATCCGAAAAAAGCTGAAGAAATATTTCACAAGTCATTTACACGGAATGATGATGCTAAAATGGCGAGCTTAATTTCATCGGCAAGACAAAACGCTCAAAACGAATTTCTTTTGTTCACGCCTGATACGGTAGCCAAAACTTACGCTAACTGGGATCAAAAACAATTTTATAAGCAGCTGGAAGAAGTTGAAAAGAACAAAGAAACTGCTTTGCAGAAAACCAAAGAGTTCGATTTTAAATTGGGACTTTCACCTTTGGCAGAAGAACCAGGGAAACCACCTATCCCTTCCGATTATAAATTCACTGTTGATTCCAACATGTACAAAGTGGTTGTGCCAATTGATACAAAACATTTGTCGCATGTTGTGTCTGATAGTTTAACGATCAAGCTGAATGAAGTTGCCAGCAAGCTTAAACAAATGTCGATAGAATTGAACAAGAAAAAAGTGAAATACGAACATTCGTTAAAAATACCTATTCCACCCGCAACAAAAGGTGGTAAACCACTTGAGATTGAAATCGTCAATCCGTACGAAATTATTAACAAAACTTTTGAAGCATTGTCTAAGGGTAATGCGGAGAGTTGGGAAAAGTATGGTGCGCAAATGGATTCCTTGGGGAAAATGTTTGACAAAAAAATGAACGATTCGGTAAAAATGAAAATACGCGAGCAGATGCGTAAGTACAAAGACGAAGTGAAGAAGTCACGCCAGAAAGTAAAGCCGGATACCTCTCAGTACCAGCAATGAAAAGTGAATCATAATTGACAGGCTATGCAAAACAAATTTAAGTCGTTCACACAGAGCAGGGGTTTAGAAAACGCAATATTGTTATCAGTATTACTTTTCTTATTCAACCTCATTTTTCCGATTCACGATTCATTGATACTGTCAATCATAAGCGAAGTTCTTGTTTTTGGAACATTATTTTTTCTTTATAACTATGTCCATCAATTTTTGGGTTCGAAGCTTGATTCGCCGTTATCTCTTGTGCTGAATGCCGGAATTCTGGCGGCACTGCTTTTCTTTATAATATCAATTGCCAATGCGTTGATCGGGACTTCAGGCGGAAAAGGAAATCTGGGTTTTTTCAATTCGCTTTTTTCCGTTCTGCTTACTTTTGTTTTTCTCGGTGCAATCGTTTATATATTTTCAACGTTTCGTGAACTGTTTTTCTTACGGCAGAAAAAAGATCCTTCGACTTACTTCAAAACAATGCTTGTTTTTTTTGCTTTCAGTTTTTTCTCTAATCTGCTTGTAAAGATTAATCCGTCGCTCGATTATCCGCGAGATGCTTTTTATGTGGTGACGATTGTGTTGATCTGTTTGAATTCGATTCGTGTTGCATGGATAGCTTTTCTTACGAAGAAGCAAAAGTATTATCTGCTCATCATCTCCGTAATCTTATCCGTATTGTTTGGCGTTACATTTGGAATTTCAAGCAATTCAAGTATAACCAAGCAGATGCTTTTTGCCTTCTCGCCGGGACTGCAAACGGTTTTTGGTTTAGTGATGATCTACGGTTCGATTTATTACGGGATTATATTTTTTACCACACTCTTTCACTTGCCGACCGCAGAAGCATTTGACCGCAAAGCCGAAGAAGTTTCTTCGATGATGGATCTTACAAACCTTATTACAAAAGTTTTCGATTTCAAAGAGCTGGCTTCTACAATTACAAAAATTACAACGCAAGTTTGCAACTCCGATTCCGCGTGGCTAGTTACCAGGACTGAAAAGGGTATCGATCTGAATGCCGTCAATAATATCGGTTACGTTATTGCCGAGAAGATTTCCAACCAGTTGTTGAATGGTGGGAAAAGTGATTTTGAATCTCTTGAGGTTATTCAGCTTGACGAATTGAATTATATTGATTTTGATCAGCATAATTTCAAATCGGTGGCTATTGCGCCTCTAATGGTTCACAACAAAATAAATGGTTACCTGTTTGCGGCAAGACAGAAAGAAAACCTTTTTGATATTGATGAGAAGAGAGCGATTAAAGCATTTGCAGATTATGCTGCCGTAGCGTTGGAGAACGCAAAACTGATTGAAGAATCTATTGAGAAAGAGCGACTGGAAAAAGAACTTGATGTAGCGCGCGACGTTCAGGAAAAGATTCTTCCGCAATCTATTCCTTCCACAGACCAGCTTCAAATTTCCGCGCTTTTTGTTCCGGCATTTGAAGTGGGCGGCGATTATTACGATTTCTTCGAACTGGCAAACAACAAACTTGGTTTTGTCGTCGCCGACGTTTCCGGCAAAAGTATTTCCGCCGCTTTCATTATGTCCGAGGTGAAAGGAATCTTCGAATCATTGGCGAAAATTATTTTGAGTCCCAGCGAGATATTAATTAAAGTGAACGACATTCTAAAAGAAAGTCTTGACAAAAAAAGTTTTGTGACTGCAGTTTACGGGATAATAGACAAAAATACCGGAAAGCTGAGTTTTGCGCGCGCCGGTCATCCGTGGGGAATTCATTGCAGCAAGGGAAAAATTTCCCGCGTTCAACCTTCCGGCATCGGACTCGGATTGGATTTCAGTTCCAACTTCATCAATTCAATAAAAGAAATGGAAATTCAATTGGAGAATAATGATATTTTCGTATGTTATTCTGATGGAATTCCTGAAGCCAAGAATTCAGCGCAGGAAGATTTTGGTTACGAAAGATTAGAATCGCTCATCCTTAGCAATTGCGATAAAAATCTTGACAGCATTTCGAAAACGGTAATGAAAGAGTTGAGTTTGTTCTCGAAAGATCATTCTCAGCATGACGACATAACCTTAGTAATTTTTAAGTGGAATAAAATAAATAATTAATCAACGGAGAATTTAATGGCGGATTTCAATGTAATCTTACGGGGTGTCGGTTCCGTAAGTGTAATTGATGTGAAAGGGTATTTGGATGCCCACACCGCTCCGGATCTTGAAAATGTATTTAATAAACTGCTGGATCAAAAGCAGTTTAAGGTCGTTGTTAAT
>JAKAEE010000002.1:0-50819 GCA_021820065.1 Bacteroidota bacterium
TTTGAGTATCTCAATTTTTGAAAAAAGCCCAATTTTACAACTCATAAACGATATTGATTACGAATCTAAAATCTATGACTCCACTAACCAATTGAATTTATTTGACTTATAATTGGACAGTAGTGGAAGCAAATATTAGTTTACGCTTCGATTGCCATGATGTACCAATCTTTATGGGTTTTTTGATTACATATCTTGGTGAGCCAAATATTATTGGCTCAATATCCTTGGTATCTTGTTGGCCGATAATAAGCATACCAACTTCATCTTCTTTAACAAATGTAAAATTCGCAGAATTATCAAAAATAGCTTTTTGAGGCACTACCATTTGTTTGTTCAACTCTCTTACTTCCATATTCTCAACAAACACTTTTACTGTAACACTCCTTGATGACGAACTTAGAATTAGATTATAGTTCCATTTAATGCCTTTATCTAATGGATAGTAATCACTGGGATTTTTTGAACAACTAATGAGAAAAAGTATTATGAACAAAAAAGAAAAAAATCTCCATGTCATTTTATTAGTCCAGTATTTATTTCTTAACTACCTTTACCGCTTTATCACCTTCAGCCAAAGTTACTCCTGCTGTGGTTGTTGCCGTTGCATAGTCCTGACTAATATCATTTACTTTTATAATTCCCTTCTGAATTTTTTCTACAATTTCTTTTGAACCTATTTTTATTTTCTTTCCTATACCAACTACCTGGAATTCGTCTCCGATCTGGATACCATCATCCTTCCCTTTACTCAGATAAACTGTACCTTCGTTTAAAGCCACCTCACACTCAACAGGATATTTTGATAAGTCTCCTACTACCTTTTCAATTTTCTCAACACAACTATCTGCTGCAACTTTTAATGCTGCAGAAAGAAGAAGACCTAAATCCTTTTTGGCGCCAACATCACTGCCAAAAACAGTTATGCCGCCTTGTGACTCAGTCCCTTGCGCAGTTTCGGACAAAACTATTTCACCAGTAGTTGTATTTGTGAGTGTAATATTTACTCTAACTTTACCTTCAACGGATTTTCCACCAAAGCCCAAAATGGTTCCTCCTTTTTCAGCTACCCCAGCTTCGCTGATATTTCCGGCAAGTAGATAATGTGCCCCAATCAATTTTGCTGCTTCTACAATATCCCCATTCTGAAGTTCAGATATTTTTCTTTCAAAAAGGTTAGCGTCCAGGACCTTAAATTTCCCAGTTTTTACAAGCTGTGTTGTAAAAATATCCGCGGCTTGATAGCCAAGTTCACCTTTTTCGGATTCTAATCTGGAACCGCTTGCCTGTCCGCTCACTGCTGCCGCGCCACCTATAGAAGATTCTCCCGTTCTTCCAGCGATAGCTGCACCCTGTGCACTTGCTTTTACTTCCCCTTCGGTTTTAGCTATTCTGCCAGTTCTATCATCAAACCGATTAACAACAACCTTAAAAGTTTGAGCTGTAATACAGCAAGAACAGATTGAAAAGATTATGGAAATCTTTAGTAATAATTTCATTTACCCTCCGGCTTGGTTTCTTATTATATTATTCCCACGTCAGAGAGCTTTGGCAGAAAAATATTTTAGTTTTTTTAAATTCTTACTATAATGATAAGGTAGTTCGAGAATAGCGTTATAAACAAATTATTTGTAATTTTATCACGTATGAAAACAAAAGAAGAACATATAAAATATTGGTTAGATCAAAGTGAGGACGACTGGGAAGCAGTTGATACTTTATTAAAAGGGAAGAAATATATTCAATCTTTATTTTTCGCTCATTTGGTAATCGAAAAGATATGCAAAGCATTATGGATTAAGCACAATCAAGAAAATATACCACCAAAAACACATAATTTGAATTTCATCCTTTCTCAAACTCAGGTTATGTTATCAGATAAACAAAAAGAATTTTTACTTACACTTAATCGTTTTCAGCTTGAAGGCAGGTATCCTGAATATATAACAAAACTGCATCAACTTTGTGATGAAAAATTTACTTCTGAAATATTAGCTCAGACAAAAGAAATTAAGTTATGGCTCCAAGAGAATACGCAATAAATATAGTTAAAGAGTTTGTTGATCAATGCCGAGCAAAAGGTCTATCCTTTCATAAAATATTTTTATTCGGCTCTTATGCAAAAGGGGAAGCAACAAAAAATTCTGATATTGATTTGTTACTCGTTTCGGATCAGTTTACGAATAATATTTTTGAAAATCTAAAACTTTACTCTAAGGTTAATATTAAATTTCCAATAATAGAAACTCATCCATATTCTACAAATGAATATCTGCAAGGAAATGACTTTATTAAGGAAGTAGAAAAAGAAAGTATTACTATTAATTAATGGAAATTTTTTAATCTGTAAAATTGTAAAGCACTATTTCAAATATCTAACACCTCTCGCAAGTTCGTTTATATAGGCAGTATCAAGCGGTTCTTTTAGTTTACCTTCATTAAACAACCGATTATAGTTGGTGGTAAAGTCATCCCCAGGCACAACACTATTGAGTTTCATGTCTTTCCCAAAGTTATAGAGAATGGAGCCATTAACATTTTGCTGCTTACCGGGATTTCCTACTTCTTGAACATATGCCGTAAGTGTCCTTTCTTCTTTAGAAACCAGAAATTTTTCAACTGAATTGTAGTCGGCCAAGCTTACAAGCTTGCCGTAACTCGAATAGGGAATAAGTACATAATGCAAAGCGGTATTTTTTTGATATTCAGCCGGAATATATTCAGCTGTTGAAGGGCTAAATCCTCTAACACTATCTGGATCAAATACAGCAATGAACGCACAATGAAATGCATTATTGATACCGCCAATAAAAATTTCATCTTTACCGTCATTATTTAAATCAAAAACTGAAGTTGCAGTAATACCGCCGGAATTATAGAACTCCTGCGCTACTTTTCCGGTTCTTGTATCTAATTCGAAAAATTTTGTTGGCGCATACATAGTACTCGCAATTACAAATAAACGTGTTTTGTTTTTTGTTTTATCTTTATATGTAAAATAGTTGGCAATAAATAAATCACTGTACTTCCACCTTGGTGTTTTGAATTTCGCCAATGATCCACAGCCGTATTTCCACTTTAGTTCACCTTCGCCGTTGAAACAATAAAGCGTATCATTTGCAAACAAACCTCGTTCAGTAAAATTACCGATCATTAATAAATCATTTATTCCATCTCCATTTAAATCATCTAAAAATATTTCTCTTACAACACTCTTGGCATTCTGGCTTTCAAAAGAACGATCAGTTCTATAATCTTTCATTCCAGGAACACCTTTCTTCCAAAGAATATCTCCCATTTCGTTATAAACATAAAGAACATTTTCTTTGATTATTGCAAGAGTTGGGTTTACATATTTCGTATCGGGCTTTTTGTAATAAAGAATCACAACAATCAAAGCAGCTACAAGCACCACCAAACCCGAAAACTTTAGGGGGTTATATCTAATAAAATCTCCTATCCATCTTATCACGGATTTCTTTGTACGTTCAATAATTTCATAGCTGCCGTTGTAAACAGCGACTGCTCTTTTGTGCTCATTAAGCATCTTTTCATTTTCTATCGGTGCATTTTGTCTCAGTATTTTTTCAGCGGTTATTGAATCATTCTTTTCATTTTCATCGGCATTAGTCTCAATGTATGAATAGAAAGATTTCATCTTTTCATAATTCTCACGACAGAAGCGGCACTCTTTGAGATGTTCTTGAATACTTCTTAGCTGCTCGGCAGACAACCTATGTTTATCAAGAATTAATATTTCTAATTCGTTATCGTTTAAGTGGTTTTTCATTCTATTCTTTCTGATTCTATAACAAATATTATTGCGTTTTATTTCATTTGCCGAAAATCATATTTCTTTTAGCAGATAATTTGCAAACTCGTCGCGTGCAAGTTTTACTAAATACTCTATTTTCGTCTTGTAATTCTTAAGATATTCTTCTTTTTCTATCTGGTGATGGTCAATAAAATATTTATATATGGAATCCTTAGTTTCAACACCGTAATACCAATCATTGATAATATCATGTATAGTTAAATAGATGAATTCAGCTTCTTCTTTATTAATTTTCCCCTTAACAAAATAATCCAGCAAGATTTTTTCTTTGATATAGTTTTCAACTTTCTGCTTTACTTGCGTGGTTTCGTATTCCTCAAAACCATCATTAAGGATCGGTGATAGAAGTAATTGTTCGTTTACGTCATACGCATTATTTATCTCCGCGCTAAAATATTTTTTAAATAATGATACAACATCGGTAAGTAGAACACTCCTACGATATTCACATTGATTAGTTAAGATTTGATGCAGTCGATCCAATAAATCCTTAGTATCCGATCCATTATCATTCAAACTAAATTCAGCAAGTAATTTTTCAAATGGGAATTCAGGTTTGTAATTTAATTCATCATTGCTGTCAGCAACCAAAGTCAATCCACTTATTTTTTTTACTATTGCAAATTTATCTGAGCATCGTACAACATCTTTAACATTCCTAAGTATTTTTGAACCTATCGGGTCAGATTGGGAATACAGTTTAGATAATTGGGCATCGGTTACCTTAATCAAAAAACCTTTATATGCAAGAAATGCGTTTACATCTTCTATTTCTTTAATATTTTGGTTTAAGGAAGAAATGAATTTCTTAATAATGTGGAATTTGTTTTCTCCGTTTCTAGCGAATGCATCTGCAATACAATCATAAGATAAGTCGGTAATTGTAATTCCATTTCTTGAAATTAGGTTTAATACTTTAGAGCGATAATTGATTAGGTAAGATTGAATTATTAATCGTGATATTCCGACAAGTTCGGTTAATTGAGAATGGTTTATAGAATTTCCAGAAATGGCAATTAAGCATTCTTGAATTTTATTTTTATCAAACCCCGCCAAATTTTCCCTCTATAATTCAACATTAGTTAGTTACACTTTCATTAGTCCCCATTTACATCAAGATTTCCTTGCCATAGGGACGTTCAACTGAACATCCCTACCTATAAATTATCTAGATGTGTCCTTCCCAACTTCCAACAAATCTTTTAACCGCTCTATCTTGTAACCGGATTGTTTTGACACATCAACTATCTTTTTGAAACATAGATAGCTTTGGTCAAACTCTCTGGTCTTCTCTTCAAAGTAGTCTTTCTTCTTTTTCAATTTGCCTTCAACCTTCATTAATGACAAACCGGATAACGTGAACAGCCATTCAAGCAACTCTTCAAAATTTTCTTTGCTGAAGTACCAAACATTTTCATACTGATTTACACCGAGATACAACCGAACATTTCCATCATTCAGAATTGATACAAAACTATCATGTGGACAATCGTTTTGTTCTACAGCCGGCACAACTTGTTTCTCCTTCTTGAAAATGTCTAGCAAATCAGCCGGATGCTGTTGGAAAATGTTAAGCAAGTTAATGGTTCGGTAAATGTCGTAATCACTTCTACCAAGTTTTTGCAAAATCTTTTTAACCGGTGCATCGAACAAAAGCGCTTCTACATAATTCTGCTGGTTCACGCTTCCCTTCTTAGCAAACAAATCTTTTATGGTAAAAATGATCAACCACAACATGAAGATGATGGAATTCTCGTGGTAGTTTGTGTCGCGCGAAATTCTAATTGCTTTGTGTAGCGAAATGAATGCCGGATTTTTCTCCAAACCATAATTATCATCGATCAGACGGTTCAACTTTCTTACGGAAACAATTTGCTCTTCGAACGCTTCAATGATCGGTTCGATCTCTGCGCTCATCTCAAAATGTTTTACTACTTCATTCAGAAGTTTGGAATATTTCTTTTCAATAAACTTAATCTTGTCTTTCTTTGTTTTTTCAGTTTCTTCCAGGATACAAGTCTTGATGAAACTGTCCAGCGATTCTTGATCAAACATTTTTTCAAATGCAGAATGAATCGGCTCAAGCAGCATTTCTTGTCTTGCACGCTCGATGTTCGGTACACCGTTCCCAGAAAGTTTGTCGCGCAATTTCTTCCATGTGCCGTCGTTGTCGTAAACTTCGCGCCAATCCAGGTAAACAAGATGCTTGAAAGCTCCGAGCTCAACATGGAATCCGTGCATAGAGATTTCTCTACCGGATTTCAAATATTCAAGATTCGAAAAGTGTTCGCGGAAAATGTAATAATGTTTAGATGCCGGATTTACACCCAGAGCTTCCGCTATTGTCCGGGTCTCTATTCGTTTATCGTTGTTGTTGCTAACCAACTTAGGCGAGGAATGGAAGATTGTGCCGACCGCGTGCTCATATTTGTTATTGAATAGAACCAATGCTCTTTCACCATACTCGCTGTTGGTGTACGCGAAAACATTTTCATTCAAGTTTCCGTAGCCGTCGTAAAAATCGAACAGCCAGAAATTGTTAACTTGACTGAACAAGTATCGCTTCTTCATCAGCGGAAAAATTTCCCGCGTGTGACGGTCAACCAGCCATTGATTCGGCGTTTCGTGATAGTACGCGCGCTGATATTCCATTCCGTATTTTTCAGTGTAACCTTCAATCTGTCCGTGAGCGAACATTGGAAGTCCGGGCAGTGTGACCATTAGCGTGCAAACACCAAAGTATTTATCCTCGGTGCCAAATTGTTTTATCGCAGTTTCTTCGTCGGGATTGCTCATAAAGTTCACGTACCGTTTCAAAATTTCCGGTTCGAATTCAAGTGTGTTGGAAATTAGATCGCGGTACTTTGCATTTTCTTCTTTCATCATCATGTGCATGAATGCAGAATTATAAACGCGATGCATTCCGAGCGAGCGGACAAAGTAACCTTCCATCAGCCAGAAAGCTTCGGCAAGTAAAAGTGTGTTCGGCATTTCGGAATTGATACGATCAACAACCTCGCGCCAAAATTCTTCCGGAAAAACGCGATCGAATTCCTCGCGCGTCATCGCATGATCAGAACGCGAAGGTATATCGCCGCCGCGTCCCGGCTCAGGATACCAGAGACGTGAGAAGTGTCTCTTCGTCAACGTCATCGCTGCATCGAAACGAATTATTGAAAACTTACGCGCGACGTCAAATATTTTTTGTATTACCGCTTCGCGAACATCGTGGCGAATCATGTTCAGTTGGGCAGTATCATTCCACGGCATGTTGGTGCCGTCGTTGCCGTGATAAATATAGCGGTGTTCGCCCGTTCGATTATCAATTCGCTGAAAAACAACTGCCGCGTCGCTGCGGCTCCAGTAACCGTCTTCAATTCTGAGTTGCACCGACGGATCATCGGAAAGATTTGGACCGGTAAAACTGTAATTCGGAAACGGCGGGTATGGAGATTGAATAAAATATTCAGGATGCTCTATAACCCACTTAGAAAAAATTCCGGTATGATTCGGAACCATATCGCTTGCAAGACGAATCCCTCGATCGTGAGCGCGCATGTTCAAATTGTTGTAAGCTTCTTCGCCGCCGAGATCCCATGCTATTTGATAATCGTAAAGAGAATAAGCGGACGAAACAGCATCGATGTTTCCCATGATATGTTTTATTCGTTTCGATGCGCTGCTTCGTTCCCAAATTCCAATCAGCCATAATCCGTTGAAGTTCCAACGTGCAAGTTGATCAAGCTCTTCGTCCGGTATTTGATCCAGAGTTCTGATATGCCTTCCATATTTTTTTGAAAGCTGATCGAGCCAGACGTAAGTGTTCTTTGCAAGCACGACGACTCTCGGCATCCAATCGGTATCTTGCGTGAATCGTTCCGGCTCGTCATAATCTTTCGCACTGTCATACGCGTACTTGTAACCGGATTTTCCAAGCATTAAAAAATCAGCATCGCCAAATCCGCCTTTGTATTGGGGTGCAATTGTTGGCGCTCCGCCTCCTCCTGTTCCTTCAAAAACAAAATCTTCTTTCATCAAGTCTTTACTGCTCAGTAACCGCTTCAAGAATTTTTCGTCGAGAAGAATTCCAAATTTTTCGCGTATGAAATCGAGCTGTGCTTCAATGCTTTCGGGATAAGTTAATATCGGAGTTTTTAAGAGTGAAAAAATGTCCTGGTTATACGGACCAAACTTTTTTTCCGATTGAAAGAACAGATCGAGTTCAACCAAAACGCGTTTATAAAGTTCTTTCTCAAAGAAATAATTTTCATCAAACAACTCCATCAATTTTTTATTTGCAGGATTGAAGTTGGCGATGTGAAGCAGTATTAATTCCTCAATAGTGATCTGTATGTTCGAACGATTTTCCGTAAACGAATTCAAATAATCAAATGTGCTGACGTGACCTTTAAAAATTTCTGTTGACGGAAAGAGAGAAACGAATTCAAATAAAACCTTGCGCTTGTTCTCTTCGCCGACTGTTTGGTTAAGATGATTAACGGCTTTATCAAAAACACCGGGATTGACATGCGCTTCATACAATCGAAAAAGATAATGATAAATTTCATCCATCAATCCGGCAGCGTTAACTTGTCCGCTAGTAACACGGTCTTTGACTTCCCGTTTTGCATTCAGCTTTTGAACAAACAGTCGCACGCTTTTGAAATCGGCAAGCACAACATTACCGTTGATTGAAAAAAGTTCTTCATCTACTTCATATTTTTTTCTAACGCTTCCGGCGATGTGAAATTCATATTTTGAAAAAGTTTTGTTGTGCCACGGGAAGCGGCTGCATAAAATTATTCTGTAATGGCTCATAAATTCTGAATTGATTGGTTTTCAATCTCAATATAACTAAATGTTCAAACCGTTGAAACCTTCGCTCAACATTTTCGTATTCAAAAGAACTTTCTAATTACTAACGACTATAGTCTAACTACTGTTTTTTGATTCTCACACATCATTAAACTATTTTTAGCACAAAATTAAAACGGCACTATGGCACTAACTCCTTTAATGGCGCAGTATTCAAAGATCAAGGAAAGCTACCCGGATACAATTTTGCTTTTCCGTATGGGAGATTTTTTTGAGACTTTCGAGGAAGACGCGAAGATTGCTTCGAAGGTGCTTGGAATTACTTTGACCAAACGTGCCAACGGTGCTGCCGAAGACGTTCCCCTCGCCGGCTTTCCGCATCATGCCATTGATAATTATTTGCCCAAACTTGTGCGCGCCGGCTATCGTGTTGCGGTCTGCGAACAAATGGAGAATCCCAAGTTTGCAAAAGGAATTGTTAAGCGCGAAGTAATTGAAGTCGTCACTCCAGGTGTCGCAATTTCAGACAAACTTCTTGACCACAAAAAAAATAATTATCTCCTTTCAATTTATATTGAAGAAGAGATTGCCGGAATTTCGTTCTGCGATATTTCGACGGGAGAATTTTCCACTTACGAAATCGGCAGATCGGAAATTGCGCAGCAGCTTGGTTCGATAAATCCATCCGAAATTTTGATACCGAAGAAGCTAAAGCAAGAACTCGAACCGGTCATTCAGAAAGCTGCACCTTCATGCCGCATCACTAAAATTGACGATTGGATATTCAATTTCGATTACAGTTCCGAACTTTTAATGAATCACTTCAACACAAAAACTTTGAAGGGATTCGGCATAGAAACATTTCACGCGGCAATTTGTTCTGCCGGAGCTGCGCTAAATTATTTGCGTGAGACTCAGAAGGCAAATCTAACGCACATAAATAAAATTGCGCGGCACAACCCATCGGATTATATGCTGCTGGATTATTCGACGAAGCGAAATCTTGAAATCATGTTTACGATGCAAGAAGGCGAACGCGAAGGCTCGCTAATTTCCATTCTCGACAAAACGGAAACGTCGATGGGCGGAAGGATGCTGAAGAAATGGATTTCGGCGCCGCTCAGAAAATTAGAACCGATTATCAAACGACAGGAATCGATTGAAGCGCTTCTTCAAAATAAAATTCTCAGAAGAAATTTGCAGAACGAACTTAAAGAGATTGGCGACTTAGAACGGTTAACGTCAAAAGTGTGCACGGGCAGAGTAAATCCGCGCGAGTTGCTGAATCTGAAAACTTCGCTAAAAAAAATTCCGTTGATCAAACAGCTTCTCGATCAAACTTCGATAGACACACTTGTAACGATAAATCAGAGATTAAATTCGCTTGCCGATATAGTTGAAGTGATTGAAAAATCTATTACCGACGATCCGCCGCTCGCAATTTCCGACGGCAGCGTTATCCGCGACGGCTATAACGCAGAACTTGATGAGTTGAGAAATCTTTCCGGCAACGCGAAGGATTGGATTGCCGAACTGCAAAAGACAGAACGCGAACGGACAAAAATTCCGTCGTTAAAAGTCAGTTATAACAAAGTGTTCGGCTATTACATTGAGATTAGCAACGCTCACAAAGAAAAAGCGCCGGAGAATTACATTCGCAAGCAGACACTCGTCAATGGCGAACGATTCATAACTCCGGAGTTGAAAGAATACGAAGACAAAATTTTGAACGCGCAAGAAAATATTGCCAGCCTCGAGTTTAAGTTATTCGATCAAGTGCGTGCGTCCGTTGCAGAAAAAGCTGAGGCGATTCAAGAGAACGCGCGATTGATTGCAATGATTGACTGCTACCAATCATTTGCAGAATGCGCCGAAGAATATAAATACGTGCGACCGGAATTAAACGACACCAACGCAATCGAAATTATTGACGGTCGTCATCCGGTTGTTGAAAAAATTCTTCCGCCGGGTGAAAAATTTACTCCAAACAGTTGCAAACTTTCTTCGGCAGAAGAACAAATCATTATTCTCACCGGACCGAACATGGCAGGTAAATCGGTTTACTTGCGTCAGGTCGGTCTCATTGTTCTCATGGCGCAGATCGGTTCGTTTGTTCCGGCAACATCTGCAAGCATCGGTCTTGTTGATCGTATCTTTACGCGTGTCGGTGCGAGCGATAATATCTCTGCCGGCGAATCAACGTTTCTTGTTGAGATGCAAGAGGCGGCAAATATTTTGAACAACGCCACAAGCAGAAGTTTGATTTTGCTGGACGAGGTCGGACGCGGTACAAGCACGTTCGACGGGATTTCAATCGCATGGGCAATCACAGAATATCTGCATGAGTATCCGAACCTTCCAGCTAAGACTTTGTTCGCTACTCATTATCACGAACTGAACGAGATGGCAACAATCTTTCCGCGCATCAAAAATTTTAAAGTTGAAGTGCGCGAGTATGGCGATAAAGTGATATTTTTGCATAAGGTTTCCGCCGGTGGCGCCGATCACAGCTACGGAATACAAGTCGCACAGATGGCGGGACTTCCGCTTTTTGTTACCAGTCGGGCAAAAGAAATTCTGACAAATCTTGAAAGCAAAGAATTAACTCCGTACGAAATCAAAAAAGCGAAACTGGCAAAAATAAAACAGCAAGATGATTTTCAAATTAGTCTGTTTGAAATGAAAGACGATGAGTTGCGAAAACAAATTTCCGATCTTGCAATTGATAAACTAACGCCGCTTGAAGCGTTGAACAAATTGAACGAGTTGAAGAAGAAAGTTGATGAGAAGAAAGAGCAACAGAAATAGCACACAGATAGAACGGATCAAACAGATTCCAACAGATCGATCCGCGAAAATCCGTTCAATCAGTTTAATCAGCGTTCTATTTCTTGTGTTTGTACTTTCCGGTTGTGCGAAAAACTATTCACCGGAACAGAAAGTTTACATTGCAAAAGCTGAAAAGGAACGCGCGGATAAAAACGATTGGATGAAGGACGATCCTTCCTCCCCGTTCAACCAAAAAAGCAAAGTTGAATTTCATGATTTAAAATATTTTGATGTTGACCCGGCATTTGTATTCCAGAGCAGACTTTACGAGTACAATCCGAAGGACACAATTACAATTTATGGGACGAAAGGCGAGCCGAGAAAAACAGTCCGCTTCGGATACGTTTTGATAAACTTTGAGAACCAACAACACAAGATTAATGTTTATCAAGGAAGTACGGCATCGGGTGAAATTTATTATTCAATTTGGTTCACCGACAAGACGACAAACAACGAATCGTACGGCGTTGGACGGTACATAGATTTTGAGAAGGTTGACGATCCAAATCACGTTTATCAAATAGATTTTAACACGGCTTATAATCCATATTGCGCTTACAGTCCCGATTTTTCTTGCGCGGTGCCGACAAAAGAAGATTTTATCCCGGTCGAAATTAGGGCGGGCGAAAAAAAGTTTCACGATTAAATTTTTGTTCACTTTGAAATAGGAGTTAAACTTGGTAATCATTCTCGAAAAAAATGCATCGAAAGAGCAAGTAGATAATATTATAAAACATCTTGAAGACTACGGATTCCAGATTCACCAATCCACTGGAGTCGAAAGAACAATCATTGGTGCGATTGGTGTAAAACCGGATTTCGATACACGTAAAGTTAGAATTCTTGAAGGCGTTGCGGAAGTTTACCGCATCACCACGCCATATAAACTTGCCAACAGAAGTTTCCACGCTGAAAATACAATCATCAAAATTAAAGATGTTGAAATCGGCGGCAATAAAATTGTGATGATAGCCGGTCCATGTTCGGTTGAAAATGAAGATCAAATTTTCCGGTTAGCGAAGTCGGTCGCTAAATCCGGCGCAAGAATTTTGCGCGGCGGTGCATTCAAACCAAGAACCTCGCCCTACTCGTTTCAAGGGCTTGGCGAAGAGGGGTTGAAACTTCTTCGAAGAGCTGCCGATGAAAATAATCTTCTCGTCATAACAGAAGTGATGCAGATCGATCATATTGAACTGATTGACAAGTACACCGACATCTTTCAGCTTGGCGCTCGAAACATGCAAAACTTTTCTCTGCTGAAAGAATTGGGTAAAGTTGATAAACCGGTTATGATCAAACGAGGGCAGGCGGCAACTATTGAAGAATGGCTGATGTCGGCAGAATACGTTTTGAGCGGCGGCAACAGAAATGTTTTTCTGTGCGAACGCGGAATTAGAACTTTCGAAAATTACACTCGCAACACTTTCGATCTTTCTGCAATTCCGGTTGTGCATAAGAAAAGTCACTTGCCGATCATCGCCGATCCTTCTCACGCTACCGGATTACGAGACCAAGTTCCTCCGATGGCGCGTGCAGCGGTTGCGGCTGGCGCAGACGGACTTATGATTGAAATTCACGACGATCCGGAAAATGCTTTGTCGGATGGACCGCAGGCGCTTCTACCCGATTCGTTCCAGAAGCTGACCGAGGAGCTTCGCTTAATCGCAAAGGCAATTGGAAGGGAACTGTAATTGGAAATTAAAAACATTTCCATAATTGGTTTGGGATTGATCGGCGGCTCGCTCGCCAAAGCGCTGAAAAATTCATCACAGAAATTTTTTATCAGCGGATACGATAAACCCGCCGTGATGGATGAAGTGTTATCATCCGGAGCGATTGACAAACAATTGGGAAATGTTAACGATGCACTTGCTTCGGATTTAATTTTTCTTTGTCTTCCGGTCGATGCGTCGATTCAAGTATTCGAACAACTCTCGGATAAAACTCGCCCGGACCAAATCATCACCGATGTCTGCGGCGTGAAGTCTATCTTTCAAGATATGTGGGATAAGAAAAAGCGGAACGGGTTTTATTTCGGCGGACACCCGATGACCGGAAAAGAAAAAGGCAGATTCGGGAATTCCGATCCGCTTCTTTTCGAAAATTGCGTTTATATTATCAACGAATCTGCGAAAGCAATTCCGGCGTTCGAACCGTTTTCAGAAATCATACATCGGATCGGCGCGCGCATTACGTTTCTCAATCCTAAAGTTCACGATATAATTGTCGCGTCGGTCAGTCATCTCCCGCAATTGGTTTCCGTCTCGCTCATCAATTCAGCCAGTTTGAAAGACAGCGGATTAAATTTTTTCGATTACGCAGCCGGCGGATTTAGAGACATGACGAGAATCGCTTCGAGCGAATTCAACGTTTGGGAACCAATCATTAGAGAGAATAAAAAGAACATTATCCAAGCGATCGAAAATTTTATTTCTGATTTGGAAACGATGAAGAAATCCATCGCGCGAGGTGATTTCCAATCCATTTCTTCTAAGTTTGAAAGCGCACGGGTCAAACGTGACGAGATTCCGAAATCCAACAAAGGTTTCATGAATCAAATCTATGACGTGTTTGTATTTGTGAAAGACGAGCCCGGCGTGATCAGCAAAATTTCAACCGCGCTCTTTGAGAACAACATCAATATCAAAGACATCGAGCTTTTGAAAATCCGTGAAGGCACCGGCGGCACGTTCCGGTTTGCATTCGAGAGCGAAGCCGACGCAAAAAGAGCAAGACAGATTATCGAACAGATTGGGTTTAATACGAATTGATAATTGCGAACCTGTCTGCCGACAGGCAAGATTGAGAATTGAGAATTTTTCTCGCCAGTCTCATCCTCATCGTCAACGGTTTCACCTTCATTTTTGGACCATAAGAGCCAAGGAAAACTTTTATTTTCTTTCTTTTTGAGATAATAAAAAATATCAATATGTTGAATACATGCAACTGTACTAATTAACCAGTTGTGTGAATTAATAATCATGTAAAACTGCTGAAACAACTCAATTAAACCATTTATTTTATTAATCCCGAGACTGCCTTGACTGATGGTCGGGCAGGTAATCGAGGGATTAGCAAAATAAAACTAAACTTTGTAACCGTTTAACTTGTCCGCTGCCCGCTTCGACTAATCCAAGGCGAGGCGAATTTTTGTGGCGGAACGGGTTTACATTCTTATTCACACAAAGGGTTAATTATGAAACAGCAGAAACTGAAAACACTTTTGGCTTTTGGAGCCATTTATATAATATGGGGTTCCACCTATCTTGCAATCCGCTATGCGGTTGAGACAATTCCACCGTTAATGATGATTGGAGTTAGATCCCTGACAGCAGGGTTAATTCTTTATTTATTCAGCCGGTTTAAGAGCAAAGAAAAAATCAAAAGGGAAAATATTTTCCCGCTGTTTGCATTAGGCGCAATGTTCTTTTTGATCGGGCATGGACTGTTGGCATGGGCACAGCAATATGTACCTTCCGGAATGGCTGCGGTACTTGTTACTCCGGAACCTTTATGGATTCTGGGAATCGAATGGTTTTTCTTAAAGGATACACGGATAAAACTTAGAGGGATATTAGGATTATTTCTTGGTTTCGTCGGCGTTGTATATCTTATTGCTTCTACAACAGGCAGTACAACATCACGTAATGATTTTCTTGGCTCTGCATTAATTGTTGTATGCACCCTTTCATGGGGAATTGGCGCTGTTTATTCAAGAGTTGCAAATGTTCCTAAGTCGCCTGCGTTGTTATCGGGGTTAGAATTAATTTTCGGCGGTATTCTGGTTTTGATAGCCAGTATTATCATTGGCGAGCCGTCGCAATTTCATTTAAGCCAGGTTTCTCTAAAATCTTTCTTTGGACTTTTATACCTAATTACTTTTGGTTCGGTGATTGCTTTCAGCGCTTATGTTTGGCTGCTGGGACATACATCTGTTACACGGATTTCAACTCACACTTACGTAAATCCTATAATTGCAGTTTTTCTTGGCTGGTTATTTGCCAATGAACAGATCACAACCGGCTTATTAGTTGCCACGATCGTTATAATTATATCAGTGTATCTTGTACTTTATGATCAGTACCGGGGTAGGAAAAATAAACCAAGCGAAGGAGTTAAGGATTAGTTTTTTTAGATGCAGTCGCGGCTCGACCGTGACTGCACAATACTCAGTCATGGTTGGAACATGAAAGCCAGTGGAAATGGTTGAACAGCTAGTTTTTTCAACGAAGAGATAAAAATTTGGTAGCAGCCTCCGCGCTTCTCTCACCATCAATTGCGGCAGAAACAATTCCTCCGGCATAACCGGCACCCTCGCCGCACGGGAATAATCCTTCTACCTCAACATGCATCAACGTTTCATTGTTTCGCGGGATTCTTATCGGCGAACTAGTGCGCGTTTCGGCTGCAAGCAGTTGAGCTTCTTCAGATAAGTACCCCTTCATCTTTCTATCGAAAATTTTCAAACTCTTGCGAAGTCCATCGGAAATATTTTTTGGAAGAATCTCATGAAGCGGCGAACTAATTATTCCGGGAATGTATGAAGTCTTGGGGAGCGACTGAGAAATTTTTCTTTCAACAAAATCGGTAACGCGTTGAGCCGGTGCAGTCTGATTTTTCCCTCCGGTCTCAAATGCTATGCGTTCAATCTCCTTCTGATATTCCAGTCCTGCAAAAACTCCAAACGATTTCATGTGCGCCCAATCTTTTTCATCGACGGTAACGATGAGTCCGGAATTTGCGTACGGAGAATCTCTGCGCGAGACGCTCATGCCGTTTAATACCAGTTCGTCATTGGCAGTAGCCGCGGGAATAATAATTCCGCCCGGACACATGCAGAATGAATAAACACCTTTATCATCAACTTGACACGCTAAGCTGTAGTTTGAAGCCGGCAAGTTTTCGTTTCGTTTTTGGGAATGATACTGAATTTCGTCAATCAATTTTTGCGGATGCTCGATTCGCACGCCCATCGCAAACGGTTTTGGTTCAATCGTTATTTTGCGTTCGTGAAGCAAATAAAAAATATCGCGCGCGGAATGACCGGTTGCGAGAATAACGGAATCTCCGAGGGATTCTTTTTCTCCGTTAACAGTTACACCGATAATGCGATTGGCAGCCATTATAAAATCTGTAACGCGAGAATCGAAATGAATTTCTCCGCCGCAGCTTAAAATAGTTTCGCGCATCGAGCTGACAACTTTAGGCAGCCGGTTGGAACCAATGTGCGGATGAGCATCAATCATAATTTCATTCTGCGCGCCATGCTGAACAAAAATATTAAGTATGCGGTTTACATCGCCGCGTTTTGTTGCACGGGTGTAAAGTTTTCCGTCGCTGTATGTGCCCGCGCCGCCCTCGCCAAAACAATAATTTGAATCGGGATTAACCTCGCCGTTCTGCTGGATCGATCGCAAATCTCTACGACGCGTTTGAACGTCTTTGCCGCGTTCTAAAATAATCGGTTTGATGCCAAGTTCAATCAAACGCAGCGCGGCAAACATTCCGGCTGGACCCATTCCAACGATAATTACTTTTTTATTTCCTTTGACCGGTTGAAAATTGATCGGTGAGAATTGATCGGAAGGTTCTTCGTTGATATAAACATTTACTTTTGCCCGGAAGACGGGATTTTTACTCCGCGCATCAATTGAACGCCGGATAGTTTGAACCGCAGTAATTTCTTCGGGATTGAGTTTGAGCTTATGCGCCGCAAGTTTCTTTTGATGTTCGGAATCCTCAATAAATTCCGGCTGGATTACTAACTCTACTTCCTTTTTCATTCCGTCCTCTGTTTTGAGGAAAAACTATGTGAACGTAGAACGATGAGTGAAGAGTTTAGAATATCAATCCACATTTTCTTTTCTACACTCCTCACTCTACACTTTTCTTAATACGTTGCTTTAATCACTCCCCCATCTACTCCGATTGTTGAACCAGTGATGTATCCCGCTTGTTCCGACGCTAGATAAACAACCAACGAAGCAACTTCTTCCGGCGCAGCCATTCTTTTTAGCGGAACTTCTTCCGACATCGATTTCAACATGCTCTCTTTTGTAATTCCGGCTTGTTTCGCACGGACTTCTGCAAGTTCATCAATACGTGAAGTCAATGTATAACCGGGCGCAACGTTGTTTATTGTAATGTTATGCTTTCCGACTTGATTGCTTAGAGTTTTTGCAAATGCAGTTACGGCACTCCGCAGCGAGTTTGATAAGATCAAATTATCTACCGGCTGCTTTACTGCGAGCGAGGTGATGTTTATGATTCGTCCCCAGTTTTTTGCTTTCATCCCCGACAATACTAAACGTGTAAAACGAATTACACTCATTAGAACTTGATCGAACGCCGCTTCCCAGTTTTCATCACTGAGTGTTTCGAAATAACCGGGTATTGGACCGCCGCAATTGTTTACAAGTATGTCTATTGTTCCGAATTTTTGAGTTACAACGTTCACCGCATTTTCAATCTGTTCCGGTTTATCTATATCGCAGACTACCCAAAGCGGTTCGACACCAAATTTCTCTTTAATCTCTTTTGCTGTTTGCTTGAGATTGCTTTCGTTCGTCGAGCAGATGGCAACGTTGCACCCTTCTTGAATGAACAGTTCGGCAATCGCTCTTCCGATTCCTTTGCTCGAAGCTGAAACCAGAACTGTCTTCCCTTTAATTTTGTAGTCCATTATGTATCCTTCACTTTTTCAGAATGCAATTTAAGATTTTTAAACAATGCTTTTAAAACTAAGATGCCGGATAAGCTCCGGCACCATACAAAAATTAATATTCGATCAAATCAATTAGAACTAGCAGCAGCATGAACAATTAGCTGTTCTCTAACTATCTCCTCAGTATCCAACGCGATAACAAGTTCTTCGTTGGTTGGAATGCGCAGCACTTTCACTTTCGATTGCGCAGATGAGATAACACATTCACCTTGGACATTTTGATTGGCATTGTCATCAAAACTTATTCCTAGAAATTCCATATTCAAACATACATCGTGACGAACCATGATAGAATTTTCTCCAATTCCGCCGGTAAAAACAAGCGCATCCAAACCGCCCATAGCGGCAGTGTAAGCGCCGATATATTTTTTAATTCGATAAGTAAAAACATCGAATGCGTATTTGGCTTTCTTGTTGCCTTCGCCAACGGCTTCTTCGATCTCGCGCATATCGCTGCTTTCGCCGCTGATACCGATCAATCCGCTGTGTTTATTCAAAAGTGTGTTTGCTTCCGAAAGTGATAATCCTTCTTTTGCCATGATGTAAAGAATTACCGACGGATCCATGTCGCCGCTTCTTGTTCCCATTATCAAACCTTCGAGCGGCGTGAATCCCATAGTCGTATCAACCGATCTGCCATGATCAACCGCCGCCATCGAGCATCCGTTACCAAGATGCGCGGTAATAATTTTCAATTGATCCATCGGCTTTCCTAAAATCTGCGCGGCTCTTTCGGAAACGTAACGGTGAGATGTGCCGTGGAATCCGTAACGGCGGATTTTATATTTCTTGTAAAGCTCGTATGGAATTCCGTACAGATAAGCTTGCGGCGGCATCTTTACATGAAACGCAGTATCGAACACGCCAACCTGCGGAGTGTTAGGCAAATGATCTTTTGCTGCTTGAATGCCTTTTATGTTCGGCGGATTGTGGAGCGGCGCAAGTTCGATATTATCTTTGAGCGCTTTCATTACTTGTTCGGTAATTAGCACGGAACCGGAAAATGTTTCGCCGCCGTGCACAACGCGGTGACCGACCGCTTGAATTTCATTTCTGTCTTTGATGACACCATGATTCGGTGAAAGTAAAACCGCAATAACATATTCGATCGCAATTGAATGATCTAAAATTTCGCCGACGATTCTTATTTTCTCGCGATCATGAGGAGAATGAGTCAGTACCGCACTGGTCATCCCGATTCGTTCTACCATTCCTTTTGCGAGAGCAATTCTGGAATCGGTATCTATGAATTGATATTTTATTGATGAACTTCCGCAGTTAAGAACTAAAACTTTCATTGATTCCTCTTCTAGTTAATTCGTTTTCCCTCTTCATCGTATTTGAAAAATCCCTCGCCGGTTTTTTTACCAAGTTTTCTTTCGCGAACAAGTTTTCGAAGGATCGGACAAGCACGATATCGCGGTTCACCAAGCGTAGCCCACAAGGTTTCCATCCACGCGAGCACTTCATCCAGTCCCATCGCGTCCGCCATTTCGAGCGGACCGGTGTTAAAGTTGTAACCGAGTCTCATCGCTGTATCAATATCTTTCGCGCTCGCAACTCCTTCCAGCAAAATGTGCATCGCTTCATTAAGCAGCGGAACGATTGCGCGCGTGGTTACGAATCCGGGGTACTCATAAACTTCAACCGCGGTCTTGCCGATTTTTGCCGCAAACTTTTTAATGATCTCAACTGTCTTATCCGATGTTTCTAGCGCGCGTACCAATTCTACCAGCGGCACTTTAGGAACCGGATTCAAGAAGTGCATACCGATAATTCTATCTCGCCGTTTTGTTACTTCGGCAATTTTTGTCAAACTCAAAGTAGATGTATTCGAAATGAAAATTGTTTCCGGCTTGGCAATTACATCAAGCTCGCGGAAAATTTTTCTTTTCAAATCATAATTTTCATCAACCGCCTCAATTAATAAATCACATTCTGGAATTTCATTTTTATCTACAGTCCATTTTATTCTGGTTAGAACGGATTTCATTTCGCTTTGTGTCATAGCCCAGCGGGAGATTTCCCTTTCCATTGTAGTCTTAAGACTTTCGGTTGCGCGTTCAATCTGTTCCTGGTCGCGTTCTACTACCAAAACATCGATACCGGCAGCAGCTATTGTTTGCGCAATACCTTGTCCCATAACACCGGCGCCAACAATTGCAACGTATTCTATTCTTTCCAACTCTTCTATTCTTTGAACACTACCGAGGAGATCTTCCAACTTTAATTTTTCTTCTGCCATTTTATCTTTCATTTTTGTTTTCAATTAACCATTTCAAAAATACTCAAATTGAGAGCTAGAATCCTTAAAAAACAAGATTCATACCAAGGAAAGATTTCAAAAAAGATTAAAAATTAAAAGGCAGCGACCTTCTTTTTACTAAAACTAATAATTGAAGAAGCCGGCGTGAGAATAGTTGGTTAGTCATGTTACGTACTTTTCCGAAGGATCGTTCCGACATAATCTTAATCGTAATCTTGCACGCCTTGCGTCGCCGCCCGCTTCGACTCGTAAGACTTGTCGAAACGAGGCGAGAAGGCGAGGCAGGCTAGTAATCGAGTTCCGGCAATGCCGTCACTATGTGATAAATCCGATTAAGATTACGATTATGAGCCTGCCTCGACTTGCGCTGCCTCGATTCAACCATCGAGTGGAAGCGGGTCGGGCAAGGCGGGCACGATTAAGAATTGCTTGCGTAACGTGAGTTAGTTATCAAATACTCTTTCGGAAGTAGAATGCTGAAGAATTCCCCTCGTTGGATATCCAGGCTTACGTTTTGAAGCGCGGCAATGTCATCAAAGTTTTTTGAGATGTGATTGATCCTAAGCATGTTTACCGAACTATTCATATTTTGAAGTGAAAATTAATTTTACGATTTCATCTGCCAAACAAAATAATGCTGACTGAACCAAAAGTCATACTTAATAAATTTTTCGGCTACACAGAGTTTCGCACTTCGCAAGAAGAAATTATTAATTCTATCATCGAAGGTCAAAATGTTCTTGCGATTTTGCCGACCGGCGGCGGGAAATCTATTTGCTACCAAATCCCCTCTTTGATGTCCAAAACTTTCGGGATTGTGATTTCACCGTTAATCGCATTGATGAAAGACCAAGTTGATTCTATTAACTCACAGCAGCCGATTGCAGCTTTCATCAACAGCACATTAGACTACCGAGAAACTGAAAAAGTTTTGGAGAATTTTCGTAACGGCAAATTTAAGCTTTTGTATTTATCCCCAGAAAAACTAAACAATCAGAGCTTCATTGAAAGAATAAAATCTCTCAACCCGGAATATGTTTTTGTAGATGAAGCGCACTGCATCAGCGAATGGGGACACAACTTTCGTCCCGGTTACAGAAAGATTAAATCGTTCATCGATTATGTTGAAATAAAAAAGGTTGCGGCGTTCACGGCAACTGCAACGTCGGACGTTAGAAAAGATATAATCGATCAGCTTGGACTAGCCTCACCAAAAATTATTGTTAGAGGATTTGAGCGCGCCAATTTTCACTTACACGTTTTTCAAACTCCACGTAAGAAAGAAAAGCTCGTAGAAATTCTTTCGATGAATCCCGGCTGCAGAATTATTTACGCCGCGACAAGAAAACTCACTGAAGAAATTGCCGAACATCTGCGCTCATATAGTATAGATGCCGTTTATTATCATGCCGGTTTAACCGCGGAATTAAGAAGACTGATTCAAGATGATTTTATTAGCGGCAGAGTTCAAACGATTGTTGCAACAAACGCTTTCGGCATGGGGATCGATAAAAGTAATATACGCTCAATCATTCATTTTAACATGCCGGGCACAATTGAGAATTATTATCAAGAGATCGGGAGAGCGGGCCGCGACGGCAATGAATCCAACATTTTTCTTCTCTATGATGAAAAAGACAAAATCATTCAGCAGTTTTTTATCAACACATCTTTTCCCACACGTGAACAAATTGAAATAGTTTACGACGCACTTTGTAACAGAAGCAGTGTTGCGCTCGGCACTCGTCCCGACGAAGCAATTCTACTGGATAAAAACTTCTATTCGCTCGTTCAACCAAAAAAAATTTCCAACGGTATAGCCGAATCGGCAATTAGAGTTTTGGAAGAATCGGGTTACACAAAGGGAAAATCGCCCGCAGAGCACAAGCACTTTTGCAAGTTCCTGCTGGAACCTTCGAAGCTAAGTCTTTATGTAAAATTTTTTGCGGATAATGAGATGAAGGATTTGGTCGTTCTTATCTCACGCGAATATGGGGGTAATATCTTTTCGCAAAAAACTTCTTTGAGCATTCACAACCTTGCGCGCACTTTGGATACGACGACAGACGAAATTATCGACCAACTGGAAACTTTGTCGCGTGCGGGTATTCTTGAATATGAAAGACCAACCTTTGAACCATCAGTTTATTTGACTACTGAGCGGGTTAAAGCAGCCGATCTCAAACTAAATCTTGATAAGACAAAAAACATTCTTGAACATTCAAAACTAAAGCTAGAGAAAATGATCGGTTACGTTTTTTCAGAAGAGTGCCGTTTCAAATATATCTTAGAATATTTTGGTCAGACAACTACGGACTACAAATGCGGAAAGTGCGACAGATGTTCCGGTTCATCCGGGTTGAAACAAAACACTTTGGATTATCTGGAGGAAATTATTCTTCAAACCGTTCACGAAGCCAAAATTCCGTTGAAGAAGAAATACATCGTTCAACTTCTTACAGGAAAATCAAAACATCCGTCAATTAGAAAATTCTCAACATACGGCACATGCATTCATTTTAAAAACGATGAAATAGAAAGGGCAATTGATTCGCTCATTCATTCAAAAATGCTTTTAGGCGCAAACGACACGATTGTACTTGCCCATGCGGCAATTGAAGAATATGCTTCGCCTGCAAATGATGAGAAAGAAGTTTCGAACGCAAACTTTGAAAACGAGCTCAAGCTTTTCAATCTTTTGCGGCAAGTGCGAAAAGAAGCTGCTGCTAAGTTCAATCAGCCGGCTGAAATAATTTGTCCCGATGAAGTTTTAAGATTAATTACGAAGGAGAAACCGGCAACTCATTCTGCTCTTCTCAAGATCAAAGGATTCAACAAAAGAATTTTGAACAAGGTCGGTGATGAATTCCTAAACCTAATCAGAGAATTTAAACAGTCTAGTGATTTATCGTGTTTGCTTAAAAACAAAAATTTGCCGGATCAAGCATTCAAGATTTTGGAATTGGTTCAGAAGAAATACTCGCTTTTCGATATCGCTTCTTTCACAAAGTTACCGGAATCTATTGTCTCTGCCCAGATAGAAACGCTAATCGAAATGATACCGAGTCTGGAGATTAATTCGTTGTTTGAAAAAAAAGAATTTGAAATCATCAACAAGAAAATAGATTCCGGTATAACGGATCTGAAAGAATTACGCACAGAGTTAGAAAACAAAATCGGTTATGCTAAACTGAGAATCGCTCTTGCTAAGAAGAGAGTTACTTAATCACGCTTTGTGCTTTCAAGCTATCCAGCATTACTTTCGCACGTTTGAAAAATCCATCCCATTCTTTAGGATCATCTTGGTAAGACTTTAACGCAGATTTAAACTGATCTTGTGTGATTTTATATTTAGCAAAAACTTTCTGCTGGTAAAAACGGAGTGAGTCGGGGTTGAAATCGTACTTCCCTTCCGCAACAAGATTTTCAACGTAAATCTTGGCAAGCAAATCTCGTGGATATTTCTTTTGTGAGCAGTAAGAAAAAATAAATGATACGGCAATAACCGCACAAATAAGAAACTTATTTTTTTCTGCTCGCTTCAAATAAAATTTTCTTTTCACGATCGGTTAAGTTTTGATATCCGCTTTGGCTTATTTTATCCAAGATTCTGTCGATCTCTTCCTGTGAAACCGAATCATCTTTTTTCGAGTTGTCGTTGATATCGTAGAATTTGGCGTCTTCAACATCATCTTTCTTAACGGCTTTCCGAAATGTCCGACCGAATTTGCCGGAAGAAAAAACGTCTTTTGGTTTTTTGAACGAATTTAAAATTCTCCGTCCGCTAAATTCTCCGCGGCGGTCGAGAAGAATGAATAAAAATCCGGTTAAAGCTCCACCCGCATGAGCCATGTGCGCTATCACACTTTGGTTACCGACCGACATGAATTCGAATATCACCATAATAGTGATTAAGTATTTCGCTTTAATCGGTATCAAGAAATAGAGAAAGATGTAACGATCTGGAAAGAACATTGCGAAAGCGATCATTACGCCAAAGACAGCGCCTGAAGCTCCGATAGTTGGAGCTAATTCTTGTGATAGGAGCGGCGGAATTAGTGTTTGTGCAATTCCGGCACCCAGACCGCACACGAGGTAGAAAAGTAAAAACTTTCTTGAACCCATCACGTTCTCAATTTCCATTCCGAACATCCAAAGCACAAACATGTTGAACAAGATATGAGTAAAGCTTCCGTGCATAAACTGGTAGGTGAACAACTGCCAGATTTGAAAATTGTATTTTTCGCCAAGAGGATTGAGAGCAAAAAAATAGTCCATCCACCTGTCACCCGGAATGCCATTTATGAGGATGTTCCCAAAAATCATTTGGATGAAAAAGACCACCACATTTGCTATTATCAAATTTTTCAGCACCGGCGGAAAAAAACTAAATCCGCCGTATCCGGACGGTCTATAATAATCTCGTGAATCTAATCCCATTTACTTTCCATTCTTTATAATGTGAAGTTAACCTTTTTCGCTTAATAACACCATTGCACAAAGTAAAAGCTCGCCTCGCTCGATGCAAGTCGAAGCGGGTAAGATTATGATTAAGAGCCTGCCTCAGCCTGCTGGCGGGCAAGAGTTACAAATTGTTCTACAACGGATTACAACATTAAGTTCTTGCTCGCCTCTCGACGAGCGTCCGCATCGTTATAATCCTGATCTTGCTCTTAATCTTACTCAGCTCTTAATCTTACTCAGCTCTTACTCATCTTCGTTGAGAGCAGCAACACCCGGCAAAACTTTTCCTTCTAAGAATTCCAAAGAAGCACCGCCGCCGGTTGAAACGTGAGTTACCTTATCATCGAGTCCGGCTTTCTTTATTGCCGCAGCAGAGTCTCCGCCGCCAATAATTGTTACAGCGCCTTGTGTGGTTGCTTGTGCTAACGCAGATGCAATCTCATCGGTTCCTTTTGCAAAATTATCGAACTCAAACACACCCATAGGACCATTCCAGATAATTGTTTTGCTGGAAAGGACTACTTCTTTGAATTCATCAATTGTATTGGGTCCAATATCCAATCCCATTTTGTCTGATGGAATTTTATCTGCCTCAACAACAGTAGAAGGAGAATCGTTCTTGAATTCCGATGCCACAACGTTATCTTGCGGCAGCATCACTTTTGCTTTTGAAGTTTTGAATTTGAGCAGCATTTGTTTCGCAAGATCAATTTTTTCTTCTTCAAGAAGCGACGAACCGATTTCGTATCCCATCGCTTTGTAAAATGTATAAGCCATACCTCCGCCGATTAATAAATTATCAACCTTCGGCAAAAGGTTTTCGATAACATCAATCTTACCGGAAATTTTGGAACCGCCCAATATTGCAGTAAACGGATGCACGGGATTTGCAACGGCTTCGCCGAGATACTGCAATTCTTTCTGCATCAAGTAACCCGCAGCGCAAACTTTAATATATTTTGTAATGCCTTCGGTTGATGCGTGTGCTCTGTGCGCGCTTCCGAATGCGTCATTGATATAAACATCGCCAAGTTCAGCAAGCTGCTGCGCAAATTCCGGATCGTTTTTTTCTTCTTCGGAATGAAATCTTAAATTTTCAAGAAGAACAACTTCGCCGTCCTTAAGCGAATTGACAATCGCTTTAACTTGATCACCAACACAATCCGGTGCAAACTTAACATCTTGATCAAGCAACTCACCTAATCTAATTGCAGCCGGCTTTAAACTATACTTAGGATTCGGTGCGCCTTTCGGTCTGCCGAGGTGACTCATCAAAATGCAACGACCGCCATCGTTCATAATTTTTTTTATGGTCGGAAGCGCCGCGGTGATTCTGATATCGTCTGTAATTTTCAATTTCTCATCGAGGGGAACGTTAAAATCCACGCGGACTAAAACTCTCTTCCCCTTCAAATTAACTTTGTCAATGCTGAGTTTACTCATTTAAATTCCTCCGATAAACTTTTAACTAAAAAAAAGACGCCCCGCCGACGGCGGGACGTCTTGGCTGCAATTATCAAATAAATTACTTAACCATTTTCAATAAAAGATCAACGACGCGGTTTGAGTATCCCCACTCGTTATCGTACCAGGAAACAACTTTGAAGAATCTCTTTTCGCCTTTCAAGTTGTTCTGCACCGTTGCTAGTGAATCGTAAATAGAAGATCTCTCATCATGAATAAAATCCGTCGAAACAACTTCTTCGTTGCTATAACCTAAAATTCCTTTGAGATAGCTTTCGGATGCTTTTTTCATCAAGCTGTCGATCTCTTCAATAGAGGTATCTCTTGTAGCACGGAATGTTAAATCGACAACGGAAACGTCTGCGGTCGGAACACGGAAAGACATTCCGGTAAGTTTACCTTTGGTTTGAGGGAGAACTTCGCCAACAGCTTTTGCCGCGCCGGTTGTAGAAGGAATAATATTGATTGCTGCTGCGCGTCCGCCTCTCCAATCTTTTTTGGAAGGTCCATCAACTGTTTTTTGTGTTGCGGTGTAAGAGTGAATTGTTGTCATCAAACCGGTTTCAATTCCGATTCCTTCTTTCAATAAAACATAAACCACAGGCGCTAAACAATTAGTTGTGCAAGATGCATTGGAAACGATTGTGTGTTTCGCCGAATCGTATTCATTATCATTCACACCTATCACAAGAGTTTTTACATCGCCTTTACCAGGAGCGGAAATTAAAACTTTCTTTGCGCCAGCAGCGATATGACCTTTTGCTTTTTCAGAATCTGTAAACAAACCAGTTGATTCAATCACAATTTCAACGCCGAGTTCTTTCCAAGGTAATTGTGAAGGATCTTTTTGTGCCATAATACATTTGATTTTATGACCGTTAACAACAAGAACGTCATCTGATTCTACCGAAGAGCTGCTCTTCTCGCTTCCTAATGTGCCTCTGAAATGACCATGAACTGAATCATACTTTAGTTGATATGCGAAATACTTTGCATCAGTGCTGACATCAACGACAGCTACAACATCAACTTCTTTGCCCAGCAGACCTTTGTCTGCTATTACATTGATGATTTGCCGTCCAATTCTACCAAATCCATTTATACCAACTTTAACTGCCATTTAACTTTCCTCCGTTTCATATATTGATTGAAAAATCGGTTCCAAATATAGTTATTGAGAAATGAAGATTCAATTTGGGTAATTAAATTAAGATGAGCGATTGTCCATTTGACATGAAAAAATTATCTTTATTATGTCATTTGGATGATCTGTGAGAAAGTTTGCCAACTAACATTTGAGGAATTAAATGTCATCTTCAGAATTTTTATCCTTTGTTCCGATATTTTCCGATCTTCCGAAAGAAGAGCTTGACAAAATTGAAAAGATCGGCACGCGCAAACAATACGAAAAGAACGAGGTAATTCTTGTCGAAGAAGAAGCCGGTAACGCTCTGTTTGTAATTGTAACGGGCAAAGTTAAAGTCGCACGCACAAGCGGCGACGACCGTGAAGTAATCCTTACTATTTTAACTGACAGTGATTTCTTCGGCGAGATGGCAATTCTAGACGGACTAACCCGCTCAGCTACGGTAACCGCAATTGAAAAATCCGAATTGTTTCTTATTCAACGAAATGATTTTTTGAATTTGCTCAGAAGTTATCCTGACGTTGCAATTGCACTGCTGCAAGAATTAACAAAAAGATTGCGCGCTGCAGATATGAAAATAAAAGCGCTCTCATTGAAAGACGCCGAAGGTAAAGTTGCAACCGTCATCCTTCAACTTGCGGATGAGATTGGTAAAATTAAACAAGGCAAAGTTGAAATCGAGAAAATTCCGATGCAGCAGGACTTAGCAAATATGGCTGGAACTTCGCGCGAAACCATCTCGCGTACTTTTCATTCATTTGCCAAAAAAGGTTTGATTGAAACCGAAGGATCAAAATTGAGAATTCTCGATTACGAAAAATTCAAAGAAATGTTTAGTTAAGTATGCCTGCAAAAATTGACCTTCACACTCATACAAATTATTCCGATGGGGCATATACACCTGCCCAACTAATCGATAAAGCAAATCAGCGCGGTCTCGAAATAATAAGCATAACCGACCACGACAGCATCAACGGAATTAAAGAAGCCAAAGAATACGCAAAACAATTTGGTATTGAAGTGGTGCCCGGTTTGGAAATAAGCACCGACGTTGACGATAAAGAAGTTCATCTGCTTGCCTACTTTATAGACATTGATAATGAAGAACTTCAAAAGTACTTGAGCTTTTTCAGAGACGAACGAGTGCATCGCGCTGCGAGAATTGTTGAAAAGTTAAGGAAGCTTGGATTCAATTTTAAGATTGACGATGTACTGGATCGTGCAAACAACTCAGCAATCGGCAGACCGCACATCGCATACACAATGGTTGACCTTGGTTTCATAAAAAATTACAACGAAGCGTTCGAAAAATATATCGGCGATTACGGTCCGGCATTCGAAAGAAAAATCCATGTATCGGCACAAAGCGCTTTGAAATTAATTAACGATGCCGGCGGACTTTCATTCATCGCTCACCCGGGTTTTATGAAAGAGTCCCTGCTAACAAATCTAATCAAAGCCGGGATCGACGGAATCGAATGCGTTCATCCAAGTCATAACGAAGGACAAGTGCAATTCTATAGAGGAATTGTAAATCAGTACTGCCTTTTGGAATCAGGCGGATCAGATTTTCATGGAGGCAAGAAAATGGACGAGCCTAATCTTGGCAAATACCTTCTAAGCCAAAATCATCTGGATGCTATGAAACAGATGTTGCAAAAAAGCGCTGGCAAGAATTAGCTCATTATTTCATGCTACCAACCTCATCACCTCCAAAATTTTTATACCTCTTTTTAAGTAGTATAATATTGTAAGAAATATTATTTTATCGGTGGTTATAAAATCAACTCCATCAATAGGGACCGACTAGCGGACAATATTTACTCTTTTTGTTCACACTTTAGAAGTTATATTTGATCAACATCTTTACAAAGAATCATTCCACTTATTTGAGGAACAAATGCGAACACTAAGAGTTCTTATTGCAGTATTTCTAGTTGCATCTCAAATCATCGCCCAATCGATAGGGCAATGGAAAATTTATTCCGACTTAAAAGATGTTAACGCTGCGGTTACAGTTAATAATACTGTCTGGGCTGCAACGGGCGGCGGAGTGTTCAGATTCAATCCGTCAGACAGCACTTACACGACTTACACAAAAGCAGACGGGTTGAGCAGTCAAGGATTAAGCGCGATTGATGTAGATCCGTCAAACAGAATTTGGCTCGGCTCGAAAGAAGGTTTTATCAACATTGTCGATCCGTCGGATAATTCTATTACGAAGATTATCGATATCTTCAATTCGAATAATACTCAGAAGCAGATCAACGACATTTTTGTTAAAGGCGATACGGCGTTCGTATCGTTTGATTTCGGACTATCAATCATCAGCACAAAAACATTTTCATTTTACGATTCATTTCTGAAACTCGGTTCCTTTCCGGCACAGACAAGAGTGATCAGCGCTTACAAGTCGTCTCTGATTTATGCCGTAACCGAAAACGGAGTTGCGGTTCAGAAACCGGGCACAACAAATTTATCCGCACCGGAATCTTGGAACAATTATTCTTTCGGCTCAAACATAAATGTTCAGTCCGCTTCGCGGATTCTCGGGTTCAACGGACAAATTCTTTTGGCAACATCCAACGGAGTTTTTACTTTTGCGAACAATTCATGGCAGCCGTTTATTCTGCAAGGAGTTATGATCAACGATATGACGGTTTCCGGCAACGTTCTTTATCTTGCCGGCACTCATGATCTATTCCAATATTCAAACGGAAACGTGAGCACTGTTTACTCAAACCAGAATCTAAGTTTTAGTTCGGTTGATGTATTGTCAGCTCAAACCATTTATGTTTCGTCAACCAGCGGTCTGATCGAGTTGAAAAACGGAAAGTCTAGACTAATTTATCCGAACGGACCTTCAAGCAATTCATTTGTAAATCTTTCAGTCGATCCACTGGGACAGTTATGGGTAGCAACCGGAAAGGACGTAACCGGTGTTGGATTTTTTAAGTTCGACGGATCAACATGGAAAACATACGACGTGCAAAGATACCCGCAGCTGCCAACGAATTCATATTATAATGTTTTTGCCGGTCCTGATTCTGCCGTTTATCTATGCAACTGGGGAAGAGGAATAACGATTTTCAAAAATAATTCTCTTACTACTTACAACAAGAGCAACAGTGGATTAGTCGGAATTCCCGCCGATACGAATTTCGTTGTTATCACAGATGCAAAGACGGATTCCAAAGGAAACGTTTGGATGACGAATCTTCAATCGGCAACAAGAAAACAGTTAAGCGTTCTTACGAAACAAAATAAATGGTACCACTATTCATTTACGAATCCGGTGTTAACAACTTTAGACTTGCTCGATAAATTGGTGATCGATCAGAACAATACGAAATGGTTTAGCGTGATGAACGGCAACCGCGGCATTTATTATTTCAATGAGAATAAAACGTTTGATAATCTGAACGACGATACGCAAGGATACATCAGCAAAAGCGACGGATTGATAAGCGATTTGATCTCATGCATTGCAATTGATCACAAACAAAATTTATGGATCGGAACAAACATCGGAGTAAGTGTAATTACCGATCTTAATAATCCGAAGAAAAGTTTGACAAGCAGTTTGGGCATTGCGCTCAGAAACCAAAACGTTACTTGTATTGCTGTCGATCCGCTCGATCAAAAATGGATTGGTACCGATCAAGGAATTTTCATTTTGTCGCCGGACGGGGTTCAGCTTGTCGATCAATACAATTCTAGCAATAGCCCGCTGCCGAGCAATGAAATAAAAAGTATTGCATTCGATCCGAAAAACGGAATCGTATATATTGGAACGGATTTCGGTCTCGCCGAACTGGCAACGCCGTCAATTCAACCCGTTGAAAGTTTCAGCAAACTTTTCGTTTATCCGAATCCCCTTCTGCTGAAAGACGGTGAAGCAAATTCGCTAACCATAGACGGCTTGATTAAAAACAGCAACATCAAAATACTCAGCATCAGCGGCAATTTGATTCGCGATTTCAAATCGCCCGGCGGCAAAGTAGCTTTTTGGGACGGTAGAGACGTTGACGGCAATCTTGTTCCATCCGGCATTTACATTATTATTGCCAACGACGACGAAGCGAACAATGTTACCACGTCCAAAGTTGCCGTTATTAGAAAATAGAATTCATAAATCTTGAAGCTTGTTGCTTGCAGCTAACAAATGATTGATATAAAAAATTTATCCGTTCAGTTTACCGGTGAAAACCTTTTCGAAGGCGTCAACCTAAAAATCGGCAAGCATGATAAAACTGCTCTTGTCGGTTCAAACGGAACGGGTAAATCAACCTTCCTTAAACTTCTCTATGGATTGGAATTACCCGAATCGGGCGTAATCAAAAAGCAGAAAGGAATCCGTCTCGGCTACCTTCCACAAGATTCAATTTCGTTCAAAGGATTTTCCTTGTTGGATGAAGTAAAATCCGCGCTTCAAGACATAAAAACTTTAGATATGCGTGAGAAAGAAATTGTTGACGGATTGAACGATGATTCAATCGGTGAAGACGACCGGAACGAACTGTTGGAAGAGTTGGGAGAGATTCATCACAAGAAGGAAGAAATTGATTTCTACTCGGCTGATTCCAAAATTGAAAAAGTTTTGATGGGTCTTGGATTCAAAGAAAGAGATTTTTTTCGGAGAACAGAAGAATTTTCCGGCGGATGGCAGATGCGGATTCAGCTCGCCAAAATTCTTCTTGCCGATAACGATTTGATTTTACTGGACGAACCGACGAACCATTTGGACATCGACACTTTAACATGGCTGGAAGAGTTTCTACAGAATTTTAAGGGCGGACTGCTGATCGTTTCGCACGATAGACATTTTGTGAATAAAGTCACGGCAAAAACGCTGGAAGTCTTCGACAAACAAATCAGTTTTTTCCCCGGCAACTATGATGCTTACTTGAAGTTCAAAGACGAACGCGAAATTCACTTGAGAATCTTTCAGAAAAACCGTGAGAAGAAAATTCGCGAGACGGAAAAATTCATCGAGCGTTTCCGGTACAAAGCCACAAAAGCAAAACAAGTTCAGAGCAGAATTAAACAGCTTGAAAAGCTAGATACAGTTTCAATCTCGGAAGAAGAAAAAAAGATCGATCTAAGATTTCCGGAACCGCCAAAAAGCGGAATTGTACCGGTTGAACTGGCAAACGTTTCAAAGTTGTTCGGCGAATTAAAGGTTCTAACAGAAGTAAATTTGCAGATAGAACGCGGCGACAAGATCGCTATTGTTGGTCCGAACGGCGCGGGCAAAACTACGCTTGCAAAGATAATCGGACACAAACTTCCGCCGACTTCCGGAAAAGTTAACTATGGTCATAACACCATCGTTTCATATTATGAACAAGAGGTGGCGGATTCACTTGACCCCGACAAAGATTTGATCGATACTCTTGACGACACGAAAATTGATTTAACGCCGGGGCAAATCCGAACGATACTCGGCTCTTTTCTTTTTTCCGGTGATGATGTTTTTAAAAAAGTCGGCGTTCTATCCGGCGGAGAAAAAAGCAGAGTTGCACTGGCTAAATTACTTCTAACCGAGAGTAATCTCATTATTCTTGATGAACCGACAAACCATTTGGATTATTCATCGAAAGAAGTTTTACAGAGGGCGCTTTCCGAATTTACCGGCACACTTATAATTGTTTCTCACGACATAGATTTTCTTCGACCGATCGCCAATAAAATTTTGGAAATCAGAAATCAGCAAGCCAAAATTTTCATCGGCGGTATTGAATATTATCTTCGGAAGAGAGAAGAAATTATAGAAGAGGTTATTAACAAAGATGACCAGCAAGCCGCAAAGATTACCCGCAAAGATCAAAAGCGTTACGAAGCTGAAATCCGGCAGAAGAAATTTGAGCTGACGAAAGATCTCAAGAAAGAATTGACGGCATGTGAAAAATCGATCGGTAATTTGGAGCTGAAAAAGAGTGACTTGGAAACTGAGCTTGCCGATCCGAAAATTTTCAGCAATCCGGAGTTAGCTAAATCAAAAAACATTGACTACGAAGAAACCAAAACACGGCTGGAAGAAAAATATTCAAGATGGGCTAACCTCAGCCACCAAATCGAACAGATCGAAACAAGCTTTTCTTAACGTGTTAATTAACGTTCATCCGATTTGAAAGAACCGCCTTTCCCCGCCATCTAAAAAATGAACCAAAAAATTTATACATTACAATCGCAATTGTTCAAGTTTTGTTAAGGGAATTAAAAGGAACGGTCTTGCGTTCAAAATGATAGTTCAATAATTACATTTGGAGAAGTGATGTATATTAATTTTTCAGATATTCCCGCTCATCAAAATCTCTTTCTTGATTACATCTATGAGCCTGACAACGTCGAGAGATTTTATGGCAAAAATTTCCGAGATGTTGAAAAATACCAGCCGTTCTTTCAAAGAATCAGCGAACGCGAAATGCCGAACCGTTCTGCTATTGCTAACATTATAAAAGCTCAATACAGCAATCAAAAAATGTCTAAACAGACTCAGCAGAACATCGATCTGCTTTATTCCGAAAAAACAATTGCCGTAGTAACCGGACAGCAACTTGGCATCTTCGGCGGTCCGCTTTATACATTTTTCAAATCTATAACCGCAATTAAACTTTGCAGCTATCTAAAAGAAAATTACGATGGTTTCAATTTTGTACCGATCTTCTGGCTCGAAGGTGATGACCACGATTATGAAGAAGTCAGAACATCATCCATTCTAAATAACGAAAATCAGATTTTGAATTTGCAGTATGACGATGGGCAGCTTGAGGAAGTTAACAGAGGTTCGATTGCCGAGCTAAAGTTTAACGCCAATCTCGAAAAAACTATTGACGATCTTGCCGCCGGGTTGAGAGATACCGAATTTAAGGTCCCGCTGCTCGATTTTGTGAAGTCGATTTATCAACCGGGTAAAACATTCCTGGAAACGTTCCGCGAAATGATGATCCGTCTTTTTGATGAGTTCGGTCTAATTGTTTTCAACCCTACTGATCAAGCCGTTAAACGTCTTCTGGTGCCAATTTTTTCAAAAGAGATTTCTGAATTTGGCAATCATACTAGTTATTTGGTAGAACGAAGCGCCGAGTTGGAAGATCTTTACCATGCACAGGTGAAAGTTAAGCCGATAAATTTATTTTACGTTGAAGAGCATGAACGGTTATCCGTCGAACCAACCGACACCGGCGAGTACCGGCTTAAAGGAAAACGTAAAAAGTTTTCCCGCGAGGAACTTCTTGCTCAGCTTGAATTGAATCCGGAAAAATTTAGTCCGAACGTTTTGCTTCGACCCATCTGCCAGGATTACCTTTTCACTACTGCGTTTTATGTCGGCGGACCTGGAGAGATAAGCTACTTTGCACAAGTGTCCCCACTTTACAAAATTTACAACATCGAAGAACCGTTCATCTATCCGCGCTCTTCTGCAACCATTGTTGAAAAAGGCGTTCAGACAATTCTAGAAAAAAATAATTTGGAGTATGTTGACATCTTCACCGAAGAGAATGCGCTGATACAAAAAATATTGGCGGCTTCATCGGAAATAAATCTTGAAACGCTGTTTCAAAATGCTTCGAACGAAATTGACGCATCGCTCGATCCTCTCACACAAAAACTTCCGGTCATCGATAAAACACTGTCCGATTTGATGGCTAAGTCGAAGCAGCGCATCGATGAAACGTTAACCTACCTGAAAACAAAAGCGCATGATTCGGAGAAACGAAAATACGAATCCACGATCCGGCAGATCAGCAAAGTGAGAAATGTTCTCTTCCCGAATAACAATCTCCAAGAACGCGAACTTAATTGGCTTTATTTTGCCAACAAATACGGAATGGACATTGTGAAGTGGATGTTCAATGAATTGGCTGTCAATAAGTTTGAACACCAAATTTTGGAATTGTAGTCTTTGGTGTGTAGGAAATTAAAGTTACATCAATTCGAAAGTTCGCTTATCTGATCCAAAAAGTTGGGATTGGAAATTCCTACACACTCAAAATCTTCAACCGTGCCGCCGTTTTTCAAGAGCGCGCTCATAACCGCGAAAGCCATTGCAATTCTGTGATCACCAAAACTTTTAAAATTAGCGTGTGAATCGTAAGGTTTTCCGCTCAACTCAAATCCGTCTTCAAATTCGTTGACCGACAAACCAGCTTTTGTAAAATTTGTACAGAGCGATTTGATACGATCCGATTCTTTAACGCGCAGTTCTTTCGCGTTTGTAACTTTGAAATTTCCTTCGGCGAAAACACCGGCAACCGAAAGAATTGGGATCTCATCAATAATGTTCGGAATAATTTCATGTGGAATCTCAACGTTCTTCAGTTTGCTTGAAAAAATTCTCAAGTCGCCGACGGGCTCGCCGTTTTCCAGGCTTTCATTCTCGATCATGATTTTCCCGCCCATATTTTTCAAGACTTGAATGACGCCGGTTCTGGTTTCATTGAGCGAAATGTTCTCAATCACGATTTCAGAATCATGCGTGAGTAGTGCAAGTACCATAAAAAATGCCGCGCTCGAAATATCCGATGGGACAGTAATATTAAACGGCACCGGATAATTTTTCTTCGAAACAAAAATCTTTGTTCCGTCTTTCAACTGTTCTGTTTTTAGCTTGAGAAGTTTCTCAGTGTGGTTTCTCGTCGGGACATGTTCGGTGATAACACTCTCATCATCCAAGTGCAAAGCGCAAAGTATCATAGCGCTCTTTACTTGTGCGCTCGCAACTTGAAGCATATAATCAACGGCTTTTAATGTTGCAGATGGTTTGATTTTCATCGGTAGAAAACCATGTTCGTTTGCTGAAATGTTCGCGCCCATCATAGTCAACGGTTCAACAATTCTTTTCATCGGCCGCTGCGAAAGAGATTCATCACCGGTTATCACCGATTCAAAATCTTGGGCTGATAAAATTCCGCTTATCAATCGTGTGGTTGTTCCTGAATTGCCCGCATACAACTCGCTTTCCGGTTTGGTAAACCCTTTGAATCCTTTACCGGTGACTTTTATTCCGTCGTTCTGAAATTCAAATTTGCATCCGAGCTTCTTGAAACATTCGATTGTAGAATAAACATCTTCGGAATTGGAACAGTTACGTATCGCTGAAACACCGTTTGCCATAGACGCAAACATCACAGAGCGGTGAGAAATTGATTTATCACCGGGAAGTTTTAACTCGCCTTTTAATGTTTTTATGTTTTCAAACTTTTGATTCATTTGTCGCACCATTCATCAATCAGTTTTTCCAAATGTTCGTTGTCAAGCTCGCTTTTTCCATAAAGACCTTTCAGCTGGCGCTGGCGTTGAGCTTCATACAAAGTAACAGCCGCCGCAACTGAAACGTTCAAGCTCTGAATCATCCCGCGCATGGGAATGTAAAAAGTTTCGTCCGCCAACTTTTCTGCTTCTGAAGATACACCCCGTTTCTCATTTCCGAATACCAACGCAATCTTCTGCGTCAGATCTATATCGTAAAGATTTACCGCTTTCTTGTTCAACATGCTGGCGTATATTTTAAAACCTTGCGCACGAAGTTCGTTAAAACACTTTGCAGTATCGTCAAACTTTTCTGTATCAATCCATTTGTTAGCCGAAGATGACGACGTCTTGCTGATTCTCGGGAACGATTCAAATGTGTAAAGCAGACTAATCTTCGGCACGCCGACAGCGTCACATGTTCGGAACACAGCGCTCACATTATGAGGATCGTGAATGTTTTCCATGACTACTCTGAGCGAGAATTGGCGGGCTTTCAAAGTTTGAGTGATCTTCTCCAGCCGTTCGTCCGTCTTAAACTTCCGCATCATTTGTCAAATATCAGTTTATAGACGGTTAACGCATGCTCTCTGCGGGCTCTATCAACAATAATTTTTTTATCGGGGGAACTCTGGAGAAAATATTTCAGAAGCTGAACGGTTTTATCAATTGCTTCGTCTTCATTTTGTGCCCAACTTTCGCAGCCTTTTATCGAAGGTACTTCCGCCGTAAATCCGTCATCAGTATGTGTGACGTGTAAATCTAAAACCAATTTGTACTCGCAATTAATTTAATGATGAATGGATGATCCGGAAATTTATTCTATTCACTTGCTGAATTATTCAGAATGTCTCTACTGAAAGCTGATTGCCGACCGCTGATAGCTGTCTTAATATCCACCGGCAGCAACTGCCTCGCCTTTAACAATCTTAACACTTGCGCTCGCGCCGATTCTCTCTGCGCCGCTTGCAATCATAAGTTTTGCATCTTCAGTTGTGCGAATTCCGCCCGACGCCTTTACACCAACAGTTGAACCGACAACATATTTCATCAATGCAACATCGCCTGCTGTAGCCCCGCCCTTGCTGAATCCGGTTGAAGTCTTCACAAAATCAGCTTTTGCATTTTTCGACAGCACACACGCTACAATTTTTTCTTCGTCGGTAAGAAGAGCCGTTTCAATTATCACTTTACAAATCGCGCCAAACTTTTTTGCCGCAAGAACGACTTGATTAATATCGTTGAACACGTAATCGTGCTGCTTCTGTTTCAGCATTCCAACATTGATCACCATGTCAACTTCTTGCGCGCCGTTCTTCAGTGCTTGTTCCGCTTCAAATCTCTTTGTCTCGGTCGTTGTTGAGCCCAATGGAAATCCGATTACAGTGCAAACTTTTACTTTGGAGCCGCTTAACAAATCCTTGCACATCGGCACGTAACATGGGTTAATACAGACTGAAGCGAAGCCGTACGTTCTGGCTTCTTCGCAAAGTTTTTTAATCTCTTGCGGAGTTGCTTCCGGCTTCAATAAAGTGTGATCAATCATCCGCGCAATGTCTTTGTCGATGAGTTTTTCGCCGACACCGATACCCGCGGCAATTCTATCCGCGCCGTTGCTTATAATTTTCTTTACCGCTCCCGGCTGATCAACTACGTTTCGTTCCCATCCGGCACACGTTCCGCCCTGGCAGTAAAAATCTTGCAGAGCTTTTTCGATAAAAACTTGCGAAACAACCTTATCAATTGCTGGTGATGCCATTTTTACGACAACTTTTGTTTTGTGATTTTAATGTAAGCAAGAAATGTATTTTGAAGCAACATTGCAATCGTCATCGGACCAACGCCGCCCGGCACCGGAGTGATGAACGAAGCTTTCTTCGAAACGTTTTCGTAATCAACATCACCGACGAGTTTGTAACCTTTGGGCAAAGTTGAATCTTCAACGCGATTAATTCCAACATCAATAACAGCAACGCCGTCTTTAACCATATTGGCTTTTATGAAATACGGTCTTCCGATTGCCGCTATCAGAATATCTGCTTCCTTAGTAAAACGTGACAAATCTTTTGCAGCAGAGTGGCAAACAGTAACAACCGCATTTGCGCCTTCCTTTTTCTGAAGTAGAAGATTCGCGACCGGCTTGCCAACTATATTGCTTCTGCCTACAACCACAACGTGCTTGCCGCTCGTTTCAATTTTGTAACGCTTCAATAATTCCACAACTCCATACGGAGTGCATGGATAAAATGTGTCTTTGCCGATGACAAGATTACCAACGCTGATCGGGTGAAATCCGTCAACGTCTTTCGACGGCGCGATTCGTTCAATAACTTTGTCTTCATTTATATGTTTCGGCAACGGAAGCTGAACAAGAATACCATCGTAGTCGTTGTTTGAATTATATGAATCGATAAGCTTAAGAAGTTCTTCTTCACTCGTATCCGCGGATAACTTTTCAATCTTGGAAAGCATTCCGATTTCATTGCAAGCTTTACCTTTGGAGGTTACATACGAAAGCGACGCCGGATTATCCCCCACTAAAATTGTTACAAGTCCCGGTACTCTAACGTTCAATGACCGGAGCCATTCAACTTTTTCTTTCAGCTCTTGCCGAATCTCCGCTGCAACTTTTTTCCCGTCAATAATTACTGCCATTAAAAACTATCTCCTTCTAAATACTATCTACTGCTCTTATCGAATTCCGGAATAAAAATTCTTTCTATCTCCACAGTCTTTCCGGTTTCCAAATCAACTTTTAAATACACTGCCGTGAGGTGAACGTTCCCAGCTGCTGTCTGGTATTTCTGCGGCGTCTGATAAATGAAACGGTTAATCGCGGCGTCGGTCTTCATGCCAATTACCGAGTCGTACGGTCCCGTCATTCCGCAATCCGTGATGTATCCGGTTCCGTTTGGAAAAATTCTTTCGTCCGATGTTTGAATGTGCGTGTGTGTGCCGATTACCGCTGTAACTTTTCCATCTAAATAATTTGCGAGCGCCAACTTTTCCGCCGTCGCTTCGGCATGCATATCAACGATAACAACTTTAGTTTCTTGTTTTAATTTCGGAAGCACCCAATCGGCAGCACGGAACGGACAATCGATCGGCGACATGAACGCGCGACCTTGTAAATTCAGAACTGCAATCTTTCCCTTTGGAGAATTAACAAAAACGTATCCGTTGCCGAATGTTCCTTTGGGATAATTTAACGGACGAATGGCACGCGGTTCCGCTTTCAAATATTCTTGCGATTGATGTTTATCCCACGTGTGATTGCCGCCGGTAATTGCATGAACGCCGAGATCAAAGAGCGGTTTCGCTTCCTTCTCAGTACAACCTTTGCCGTCCGAGGCGTTCTCACCGTTCGCAATCGTAACATCAATCCGGTATTTCTTCTGTAAGCTCGGCAGGTACATTTGCACAATATCCAGCCCGGGTTGACCCACAATATCGCCGATAAATAGAATGTTGGTTGTCATAATTTCTTTCTTTTGATGGCAAATATATTGAAAATCGTTTTGATAACGAAGCCGCTAGTACTCTTCATTGTGAGAGAAAAAGTTAATTAACAATATTCTCGGGACCAAACAGATTCAAGTTGTTTTCACTAAATTTGTTTTCGATATGCGTAACGAAACGAAACTAGCAGAAATTCCCTTTGAAGATGCCGAGTACGCGGTTTTCGATTTCGAGACCACGGGCACATCAGCGCGGAATGACAAAGTAATTGAGATTGGAATCGTCAAGGTTCGCAAAGGAAAAGTTACGGAAACATTTTCCTCGTTCATAAATCCGGGCAGACCGGTTCCGTTTTTCATAACGCAAATGACCGGCATTACGAATTCGGATGTTCAAGACGCGCCGTACTTTGATGAAGTGTACTATAAGATAAAAGAGTTTATCGGCGATTCGATCTTGACCGCGCACAATCTTAGTTTTGATCACTCATTCTTGAAACATGAGTGCGCTAACTATGAATTGGAGTTCCCTAAGAACGAAGCGATCTGCACGCTTCGTTTGGCAAGAAGACTTTACCCGCAGCTTCCGAGCAAATCACTCGGCAACTTGGTTAAGCAGCTTCGCATTCGGCATCGCAACGTTCACCGCGGACTCGGCGACGCATCAGCCGCCGCAAAAATTCTTGTGCGCATGTTCAAACTTCTGCGCGAAGAACACGGCGTTCACACCGTGACCGACCTTGTAAATTTTCAGCGGATAACTTTCAGTCCCGCGCCGTTTACGATGATTAAGAAAAAGTTGATTGACGATCTGGCAAAAGTTCCGTCGGACCCCGGTGTGTACTTTTTCAAAAATGCGAAAGGTGAAATAATTTATATCGGCAAAGCTAAATCGCTGAGAGAAAGATTGAGAAGCTATTTCTTGAGCAATGCCTTAAGGAAATCAAAAAAAATTGTACGGCAAGCTTCATCTCTCAACTTCAATAAAACCAACAGCGAATTAACCGCACTTATCGCCGAGACGGAACTTGTGAAGACTCACAATCCCCGAATGAACACGCTTCTCAAAAGGTATCCGCGAAACTATTTCGTTAAAGCATCCGTAACGAAAAAGTATTCTTCAGTTGAAGTTACAAGCTCGTTCGATTTTGACGGCAATAACTACTACGGTCCCTATGCAAACCGCGACACGGCAAACTCTCTGAAAGAAATTATTGATAAGACTTTTCAACTGAGAGAATGCAGCGACAAAGAATTGAAGAAAGGAAAGAAGTGCTACCTTGCCGATATTGAACGCTGCTATGCGCCATGCATCAGCAAGGATATTGATAGTTCGTACCGCGAAGAACTGGAACGTGTTAACGAATTCTTGTGCGGGCAAAATCAGTCAGCGGTCGATCGCCTCCTTAACCGGATGAAAGAACTAAGCTCGAAACAAAAGTATGAGGAAGCCGCACAAATCCGCGACATTGTTCAGCTCATACTGGATCAGCTGAACAGATCATCTATTCTTGCAGAGCCGATAAACAAAGCCAACGTTCTAATCGAAGTAAACGGACCAGTCAAAAACGATTTTATGCTTTTGCTCGAAGGGAAAATCGTATTTAAGGATTATTTCGTTGGCGAAAAAGAAAATTTCGACGACAGCTTGCAAGATTATTTTGACGGGACAATTCAATCATTCAAAGAAATTTCTGAAAAAGATTTGGAGCGACTGAAAATATCCTTGAGCTGGCTGGTTAGAAATCGTGAGAAAATAAAAGTGCACTACTTAAAGAACTATCAATCTTCTTCCGAGCTTGCAGCACAATTGATTTTTCAACGATAAGACGAAAATGCGTCTGCGGGTTTCTTTATCCCAACCGAAGTGAAAATATAATCCCCATTGCTACGCTGATAAGGATTACAAACGCCACGATCAAAGTTATCACTGCAAATTTTCTTTCCTTGTATCTCCAAAATTGGATAATGGAAAGTACCACTCTGCTTATCGGTGTAAGGATCAATATTGCGGTACCGGCAAAAAGAAACGGCTTGGCTTTAAGCATTAGAATATCGTTCCAGAATTCTTGGAAATTATCGAAATAGAAATGTGACGTTTCAATCTGCTCATGTTTTATGAACAAAAGAAGGAGTCCCGCAATAAAAAATGCGGACGATAAATAAATGCCGATAGCGAGAACTTTGACTATCACGCTTTCAACATTATCGAGCGAATTATTTTTTTCTAAATTGTTTTGTGCCATATTAAAAAATATTTATCCCGAATCCGTCGCTCAAACCTTTAAGCAGCATTCTAAACGCAAGGTACGAAGCGACAATTGTGAAAATTAGTTTTATGGTTTTGCTCTTGAATCGATTCATCAGCAAGCTGCCAAGAGTAGCGCCCGCCATTGTTCCTATTGCAACCGGTGCAACGATGAAAAAATTTATTGTCCCGCTGATAAAGTAGATAATCGCGCTTGTTGCGGCGGTTAATCCTATCATGAATTTGCTTGTAGCAACCGCTACCTTCATTGGTATTTTCATCAGCGCATTCATCGCGGTAACTTTCAGAATGCCTCCGCCAATACCCAACAATCCTGAACCAACGCCCGCAATAAACGAAATAGAACTACCAGCGACCGGCCTGTGCGCCACATAATGTATTTCTTTGTCCAATGCTTTGTCGTAGTACTTGCTCGTTATGTTCAGGTATGATTCAAGCTTGGCATTTTCATTTATTCTTTCTTCGTTAAAATTTATTTTGTCATCATGCGACCTGGTGACGTATGAAAAGATTGCCATCGTCATAACAAGAATTCCAAACACAATACTGATAACCCAGCCTGATAAAACCAGCGCGAGGACGGCTCCGACAAGCGCGCCTAATGTGGTCGAAACTTCGAGAAACATACCGAGACGAACGTTTGTGATCTGCTGCTCAACATAGGTATGCGCTCCCGCAATCGATGTTGCGATAACGGAAACCAAACTAGCGGCAACTGCCTGGTGAATAGGAATGTTTAAGAGAAGTGCCAAAGCCGGCACTATGATGATACCGCCGCCAATGCCCACGAGCGCACCCAGAATACCGGCAAAAATAGCCAACACAAAAATAAGAACATAAGTAAGCAGCATTAGTTATCTCAAGAATTTGGAATAGCTTTTTGAATTATTCAAAATATTGTAAGCGGTTGTAAACTGATCGTCGAATTTTAATGACTCGGTTATTCTTCCTTGACGACCGTCGCTCCTTGCTGCAAGTTCTTCACGGATAAGATGAACGATATCATCTTTATATTTTTCAATTTCATTTGAATGACTCGCATCAATCCGGTTTTCTTGTTTTTTCAATTCGGCAATGAAACTCGCATCAAGATTTTCATCGGCTGCCGCAGTCTTCAACAGATCGATTAGTTTTTCAGATTTTGAAACGAATTCAAATTTCTGACTTTTCAAATAACTCGTGAACTCATTAAGCAAATATTCCGAAGAAAGCTTTCTAGTATCGGTCTGCGGATTTCCGTTGAAGAAGTGCGTGGCAAATCTGAAAAACATTCCATCGGCTAAAAGAGTTTGTACCAAATAAGACTTTGATTCATTCTGCACAACGGTATCAGGCATAATTCCGCCGGCAGAAAGAACTGTTCGTCCGTCGTCGGTTTTAAATTTCTTCTGGGTAACATAAGAATTTTTCTCGAAGACTCTGTTCTTCTCGGCGTAATCGATCTTTTGAATCGATCTCCCGCTCGGCGTGTAATACCGCGCGGTTGTAATCTTCAACGACGTATTGTAAGACAAAGGAATTATTGTCTGAACAAGTCCTTTGCCGTAAGAATTTGTTCCGACCAAAACGGCTCTATCGTGATCTTGCATTGCGCCCGAAACAATTTCCGAAGCCGACGCCGATCCTCCGTCTATCAAAACTGCCATTCTTACTTTGCCCGCAATCGGTTCTTCATTTGACGAATAATTTTTTGTGTTAAGACTGTCTCTACCAATTACCGAGACAATCAACTGACCTTTGTTCAGAAACTTTCCGCAAACATCAATAGCAGCGTCCAGCAAACCGCCGGGATTGCCTCTAAGATCCAAGATCAACGATTCGATTTCACCTTTCGATTTCAAATCAAGCAGCGCCTTCTTAACTTCCTCACCCGCCGTCTGCGAGAATCCGCTTAGTTTTATATATGCGTTTTTGCTGCCGGCAGGAACAAATCCGTAATAAGTTACATTCTTCACTTCAATCTCTTCACGTACAAGATTGAAAGTAATTGCATCGCTCGCACCGTCGCGTCTTACAGTAACGGAAATCGTTGTGCCGGGATCGCCTTTCAGCATTTCGCTGAGACTTTCAAAATTGTCTTTCGTAATCGGAACGCTATTAATCTTCGTGATAACGTCGCCGATGCGCATGCCTTGCCGTTGAGCGCTGAACCCTTCAATCAGATCAACAATGGTTACGTTGTCGTTACGGAGACCGACTGTTGCGCCGATGCCGCCGTATTTTCCTTTCGTAATTATGTCAATGTCTTTCTGTCCGTCAGCGTCTATAAAATTTGTGTAAGGGTCCAGCGAAGTTAACATGCCGTTAATGCCGGCAAGCATGAACTCTTCGGGATTCAACTGATCGACGTAATTGAGCGCCACTTCTTTATAGACCCGCCCGAAAATATCGATGCCTTTATTTATCTTAAAATATATGTCGTTATCGCGCGTGATGAAACCGGAGAAAAAAACCACGGCAATAAGCGGCAGAAATATTCTTTTAATCAATCGCATTTAAAACCTCTATGCTTTTTCCAACTCTTCAACTTTGTTAATTATGATCTTGTGTATTTCCTCAATAGAAAGAGTACCATCGATTGTACAAAATCTTTTTTCTTTATCTGCTAGATAAAGATAACCGTCACGCACACGTTTGTAAAAATCCATTTTGGAAGATTCGATTCTGTCCAAATCCACTTTACTCACTTTCGATTTTCTCGCAATCACTTCTTTGATCGGAATGTCGAGGAAAAAAGTGATGTCGGGAATTGCTTTGCCGATCACAAAACTTTGAAGCTCTTCAACGAAGTGCAAAGAAATTTTTCTACCGAAACCTTGATACGCAATAGATGAATCATGAAACCGGTCGGAAATAACAATTGTGCCTTTTCGCAGTCCGGGAAGGATTATCTCATTCACCAGTTGCGAACGGCTTGCAGAAAACAAAATCAGTTCGGTTTCAATCGACATCTCCGAATTTTTTTTATCAAGAAGTATATCGCGGATTTTTTCAGAGATTGGCGTTCCGCCTGGTTCTCTAATTATTTTTACGTTACCACCTTTCGACGTGAAATACTTTTCGAGAAGCTGTACTTGTGTTGATTTGCCGCAGAAGTCTAATCCTTCAAATGTAATGAACATGTGTTTGAGCCTTGGAATAATCAGTGTTGTTTGATAATGTATTCTATCTTATTAGGTTGAATATCGCTTAACGTTGTGAACTTAGGTATTTCTACGACCGGTTCAATCGATCCGGAATTTTCTTTCAGCGCCGACCAATAATCGACGTAAGCTTTAATGCTGTCGTTGCTCAACTTACCGAGAGTATTAATTCCACCCCGCAAAACAACATCAATCTTGCCGGGGTACAAAACCAATTCCTTGGAATACGGAACCGATCTCGCTTCAACTTCAATTCCCTCGAAAGTTTTATCAACAATTTTCTGCACTTCAAACTTAACTTTGCATTTCTTCGGAGAGACGGTTATCCCGTTGATTTCTTCCAGGGGAACGTCTGCACTAATGTTGTCGCTGATATCGTCAAATTCAATGAACTGGGTTTTTACCGAATCAATTTTATTAAGCAGCTGAGAAGGTCCGGATATTTCAACAGTCGCAGGCTCAATACTAACTTGTGATACGATTCCGTAACCGGGTTTAAAAACAAGATTGATGTTTTTACCCACCTTAATGGTTTTTGTTCCGGTTTTTTCTACGTCGTACTCAACTTGGCTCGGAGCTATATCCAGAACTTGAAACGTATTTGTTAACCAAGAATTCGCTTCGATAAAATCGCTGATGTTGTTTTTGTGATGCCCCACTCTCTTGTGAACCGGTATATTGAATTCGACCCTTCGCGCCAAATCCAGCTTGGCTAGCTCCCATCCTTTACCTTTGATCTGGAGATACACTTCATCCACAGAAGTTAAACCGATTGAATAGTTTGGCGGTAAATCGGAATACTGAACAGGCACTATGACTGTCGTAATATAATCTTGCGACAACGCCACCGAAATCCATAATCCGATTGAAAACAGTGCTATCAGCGAAATGGTTATAACTTTATTCTTCATATTGAAATATAAAAAAAATCCCGCATTGCGGGATTAATCTTTGCTAATCTTCCATGCCGGAATCATCTCAGCTTATTAAAATGTTCAATCAATTCATCACGGTTCGCGCGCGAGATTTGTCTTCCTTTTATAGGAAAGTTTTCAAAGCTTCTTGCAAGGTGACGGAGTTTATGAACATTCAATGTTGAAAGTTCTTCACTGCTTGGAATTTCTTGCGAAGTTGTTTCGGCTGGTTTCTCTGCGCTGCCCATTTCTTTAATTGCTTCTTCTCTTAAAGAATCCAGCTTTGAAACGGCTGCCGGTTTTTCAGCAGAAACTTTTGGTTTTGGTTTTCTAACAACAGTCTTTGGTTCCGACTCCGCAATCTCTCCGAACAAAGTTTCGCTTGCGGTTTCTTTTTCAGTTGTTTTCTCTTCGCGAGGTTTTTCTTTTTTAATTTCTTTTGTTTCCGCTATAGGCTGAAGTGAAGAGTAGTAAATTATTTCTTCAAGCTGATCATCGGGACGCGGTATAACATGCGCTGAAACTAACTGACCTACACGTTGTGCTGCGGCGGCACCGGCGTCAACGGCTGATTTAACAGCCGCTACTTCGCCGATAATTTTTACCGTTACCAAAGCTGCGGTGATTTTTTCTTTACTCACCAGCTTCACATTGGCAGCTTTAACCATTGCATCAGCAGCTTCAATCGCTCCGATTAAGCCTTTAGTTTCAATAAGACCTAAAGCTAATTGCATGCTCTAATCTTTATTTTGCTCTTTTGGGAAGGATCATTTCAACATCAGCATGAGGGCGAGGAATGACGTGAACTGAAACCAATTCTCCAACTCTTTGAGCTGCTGCTGCGCCGGCATCGGTTGCAGCTTTAACAGCGCCAACATCGCCTCGAACCATAACCGTAACGTAGCCGCCGCCAATCGTTTCTTTTCCGATCAGTTCTACTTTTGCGGCTTTTACCATGGCATCGGCTGCTTCAACAGCGCCAACCAGCCCTTTGGTTTCAATCATTCCGAGTGCGTCAAGTGTCATAGATGTGCTCCCTATTGGTTTTATTACTGATCCAAAATAGTTTATAATGATAAAAATGTCAATTTAATATTGTTTCTTTATGATCAAATTCAACGGTGGTTTTGTGCGTTCAAATAGTCTTCAAGTATAACAGCCGCCGCGTTTTTATCCAGCAATGATTTATCCCGTCTTTTCTTTTTCGAACTGACCGACGCAATGATTCTTTGTTTCGCAATATCTGAAGAATAGCGTTCGTCAACCAATTCCACCGGAAGAGAAATTCGTTTTTCCAATTCCTCTTTGAAAGTTATAACCATCTTAGTGCTTGACGATTGCTCACCACTTTCCTTCAGCGGGTAACCGAGAACAATCTTAACGACCGAATATTCGGAAATGATTTTGGAAAGATTATTCCAGAATTTGGAATCGTTCTGAAGCGTTGATAAAGGATAAGCGAAAATATTCAGAGGATCGGTTACGGCTAACCCGATTCTCTTTTCGCCGAAATCAATGGCAAGTATTCTAGCTTCTTTCAAAAAAGTTTCAACTGTTGTTATGAATTTTCAGTGTCAAAACGTTCAACCGAATAAATACCGCGGTTCTTTTTCAGCCGGTCGATTAATTTCATCAGGTGATCCAAATCCTTAACGTAAACCGTGATGGTTCCTTTGAACATGGAATCTCCGGTTGTGATGTTGACCGATTTTATGTTTGTGTTCTGATAAGTCGTAATGCTGTTCGAAATGTCTTTCAAAATTCCGGGCATATCTTCGCCGCGGATAATAATTCCTGCAACGAAGAACGCACCGTTCGTCTTCGGCCAGGAAACCGGGACTAGCCGGCTCTCATTCGTCTTCACCATGTTGATCAAGTTCTTGCAGTCTTTGCGATGAATTTTTATTCCTTCGCCAATCGTAACGTAACCAATCACTTGATCACCCGGAATAGGATTGCAGCACTTTGCATACGAATACGCAAAACCTTTCTGATCCCCTTCAACAACTACACCGCCGGCGGTTGTGCGCGCTACATTCATAAATTTTTCGAACGCAACATCCGGCGCGCCTTTGTCTTCCGCTTCCGTCGTTGGATTCAGAATTTCGTCGAGATTAACTTTCTCATGTGCAATGGCTTTGTAAAGCTGTCTGGTGTTGTCAAACTTTAACTTTCTCGCCAGTTTAAGAAGTTCATCGCTGGAAAAAGAAAGTTTGAGCTTCTTAATTTTTTTCTCCCAAATTTCTTTTCCGTTTTCAATCAGCTTCTCTTCTTCCTTGTTCAAATATTTTCTGATGCTGTTTTTCGCTTTATGTGTCTGAACGAATTGCAACCAGCTTTTATTCGGATGCTGATTTTTCGACGTGATGATTTCCACCTGGTCGCCGCTGTGAATTACAGTATCGAGCGGAACAATTTTACCGTTAACCTTTGCACCGATGCACCGGTAACCGACATTGCTGTGAATCTCGAACGCGAAATCAACCGGAGTGGAATTGAGAGGAAGCCGCCGCAAATCTCCTTTGGGCGTGAAAATGTAAATTTCATCCTGGTACAAATTCAGTTTGAAGCTTGCAAGAATTTCTTTTGTCGCTTCATCCTTCGAAGCGTTTTCGAAAATATCCCGAACCCAATTAACCCACTCTTCAAGATCCTTGTCGGTTGATACAAGTTTTTCCTTGTACTTCCAGTGTGCGGCAACACCTTTTTCCGCAATCTCATGCATCTTTCTTGTTCTGATCTGAACTTCAACCAACTTTCCTTCCGGACCGATTACCGTTGTGTGGATTGATTGGTAATTGTTCTTCTTCGGAATAGAAATAAAATCTTTGAACCGGTCGCTGATCGGTTTATACAATTGGTTGATCACGCCGAGCACGTAATAACATTCGTTGGGATCGTTGTTTTCAAGAATAATTCTGAGCGCCAGCAGATCGTAGATGTCTTCGAACGGCCGGTTTTGAATAATCATTTTTCTGTAAACGCTGTAAAGATGTTTTGGCCGCCCGCCCATTTCATATTTAAGATTAAGCTCTTTCAACTTCTCTACAATCGGTTTGGAAAATTTCGCAATGAACGCTTCCCTTTCTTTCCTCGTGTTCTTGATCTTCTTCGCAATGTCTTCGTAAGCTTCTTTGTTTAGGTACTTGAACGCGAGGTCTTCCAATTCCCATTTCAATACCGCTAAACCAAAACGGTGAGCGAACGGCGCATAAATTTCGAGAGTCTCTTTTGCAATTCTTCTCTGTTTCTGCGGATGAACGAACTCAAGCGTTCTCATATTGTGAAGCCGGTCGGCAAACTTTACTAGAATAACGCGAACATCTTTTACCATCGAGAGAAGAAGTTTGCGGTAATTTTCTGCTTGAGTGATTTCCTGCCCTTTGAAGACGCCGCCGATTTTTGTAACGCCGTCAACAATTTCCGCAATTTCTTTGCTGAACTCTTTACCGAGAAAATCCAAACTGATATCGGAATCTTCCACCACATCGTGAAGTAGTGCGCTTACAACAGAAATATCATCGAGCGGAATTTCACGCGCAATGATCATCGCAACTTCGTATGGGTGATTGAAGTACGGCTCGCCGGAAGCGCGGAAATCGTTCTTGTGCGATTCATAGCTCAACTGAAAAGCTTTTTTGACAAGCTCTTCATTCACTGCGGGAAGATTCGTTCTGCAAATCTTCAAGAGATCATCCAGCATCCGCTGATGTTTTATGCTGATCGTCGCTTCCATTTAACAACAACCTTTTTTAGACGGCTCTGCCGTTTGTTGAGGCGGACATTTTACAGTGCCGTAAGAACAAAAAACGCAGCAATCCCCTTCCTTCGGTTTTAAAATTTTATTACAACTTTCACAAACGTAAAAATGCTGACAAGCATTTTCCGGCATAGTTTCTAATTTTTCAAAACCGCAGTAAGGACATTTTATTATCGATTCGGTTATAACGTTCATTTCATCAACTCTTTCAAGTATCAACTTCTTATTAACCTAAAATGTTCCAAAAGTTCTATCGCCCGCGTCGCCTAAACCGGGCATGATGTAACCGTTCGAGTTCAACTGTCTATCCAGCGCCGCAGTGTATATCGGCACTTCGGGATGTTCTGCATTCATTTTCTCAACACCTTCCGGCGCGGCAATCAAACTTGCGAGTACGCACTTCTTCGCACCTTTCAGCTTCAACGAATTGAACGATGCAACCGCGCTTCCGCCTGTTGCAAGCATCGGATCGAGAA
>JAKAEE010000002.1:50919-53699 GCA_021820065.1 Bacteroidota bacterium
TTCATTTTCTCAACACCTTCCGGCGCGGCAATCAAACTTGCGAGTACGCACTTCTTCGCACCTTTCAGCTTCAACGAATTGAACGATGCAACCGCGCTTCCGCCTGTTGCAAGCATCGGATCGAGAAGAATCGTAACCGACTCATGAAGATTATTAGGCGTCTTGTAGTAGTAATCGATCGGCTGCAAAGTTTTTTCGTCACGTTGCAAACCGATGTGCCCAACTTTCGCATTGGGAATCATATCGAGAAACGAACTGACCATACTCAGTCCCGCACGCAACACGGGAACAAGAACAATTTGTTTTGAAAGTTTGTAGCCTTTTGTTTTTTCAAGCGGCGTTTCAACTTCAAATTCATCCAGCTCAAATGATTTGCAAATTTCTATTGCAAGCGAATAAGAAACTCTGTTGAGCGCCGAACGGAATCCGGCGGGATCGGTGCGTTTATCGCGCAGAATGGTTACGTCTTGTTTAATCAACGGATTCTCTACCAAGAAGAAATTTTTCATTTCAGCTCTCTCTCAATTTTTCTGCCGAGTACCGACAAGATATTTACAAACGGTGAAAGCGGAGGCGTGTAATTGTAATTTACGTTTGCCAATTCAGTCACCCGGATTTTATTGTGGATATATGTCGAAATCAAGTCGCCGAATCCAACTACTTCTTTACCGCCGAAAAAATTTGCGCCCAGAAATTGTTTTGTGTTCTTATCGAAAATTAATTTACCGAAAACATTTTCCGCAGTCGGCATAACCTTAACTAGATTTTGCGCGACGGCATTAACCGACGCAAAATTGTAGCGGTACTTTTTTGCTTCGGCAGAACTTAATCCGACCGTTACCAAAGATCTTCCGAATAATTCGACCGCGATATTTTTTACGACGGGATGAATCACGGCGTTTCCGCCCACAGCATTTTCTCCGGCGGTGTGACCGCTTTGATGCGCGTAAGTCGCAAGCGGAAAATAATCCGCCTTGCCGGTAACGCGATTAACAACTTCCGTACAGTCGCCCGCGGCAAAAATATTTGGGTCGCTCGTGTGGAGTTTCTGATCGACTTTTATTCCGCCGAAACTTCCAATGTTAAGTTTTGCCGAAACAGCCAGCGCGTTGTTCGGTTCGAATCCGATTGAAGTGATAACTAAATCATACTCCGTACTTCGTCCTTCATCCTTTATGCTTAAGAACTTGTTTTCATCGTGTCTAAATCTTACATCTTTAGCGCCGCTGATAAAATTAACTTCCTTCTGATTGAGCAGATCAAAAACCAAATTGCGCGTTTCATTTTCAGCGCCGGGCAGAGGAAGATTTTCTTTTTCTAAAATCGTTACTTCGCAGCCGATCGAGTGAAGCGCGTCGGCGGTTTCGAGTCCTATGTATCCCGCGCCGATAATCAAAACCTTTTTGGCGTTGTAACGTTCTATGTAATTTTTAATCGCGAGAAGATCGCTAACGGATTTAAGCGTGAATGAGTTAACCAGACAATTAGGAAGTGCAGCAAGCGTCTTCGCTTTCGAGCCGGTGCACAAAATCAGTTTATCGTAATTCAGTTCGAGCTTCTGACCGCTCTTCAAATCCTTAACGACGAGCACGCGTTCCGATCTGTTAATTTTTTCCGCGTGATGACCGGTTAAAACTTTAACTCCCTTTTCGCTTTCGAACAAAGACGCGCTGTAAAAAACCACATCCTCATAATTCTTAATTTCTCCGCTGAGCACATAAGGCAGTTCGCACGTGCCCGTAGAAATAAACTCTCCGGCTTCAATCATCGTAACTTCCGCATCGGGCGAGGTGCGCTTTGCCTTTGCTGCCGCTGCCGGACCCGCGGCATTGCCGCCGACAATTATTATTTTCTTATGCAGATTTAACCGCTGCATTTGCCCTAACCGGAATTATTTGTTTTAAAACTCGTTAAGTTATTTCTTGAAACTGTTGTCCAATGGACTCCTTCGGAGAAACAGTTAAACAAGTTTCAATTTCGTGGTTAACTCCGCGATTAATCGCGGAGTTAGAGAAACTAGTCTTGCGATTAAAACCGTTTCAACGGTTTACAACTTAATCCACACAACTGCTATAAATATAATTAATATTGACAACAAATTTCCCGGCTGGAATTGCTATACCGGCTTGTAAAGTTAACTATAGCGGCAGTATGATTATCAAGCGCGGGACATGCGCGGCAACAAAGAAAATGTGAAATGTTAAAATGGGAACTGCAAGCCGATAGATGGAGACTTTATTTTTACAAATGCCGGCTTTGAGCCAAGTGATGAATACTTTATTTCGAAAGATGAAAACTTCACTTCGACAAATGGGAACTTCAAGTCGCTAAACGGAAATTTCATTTCAATAAATGCCGACTTCAAGCCGATAGACGGAGACTTCGCTTAGAAAAATGAGGACTTGAGTTAGCAAAATGACGACTTCTATCCGCTAGATGACGGGTGCAGACCAAAAAATGAGGAGTTTAGTTTGAAAAATGATCGGGTTTTGTGAAAAAACATTGAAAATAGGTCAAAAACGCAATTGTTGACCGGATAAGCCGTTATTGTAGATCGATTCTCTGAATCGACCTCACACGTTATAGGCTTATTACTTCATTTTGGTAGAAATGGAATTTCGACCTACAAATCAAAATGTAATTTCTTAGCAAATGCGAATGGAATATAAGCCCCGAATAATTAACTTGAGCTCAAAAAGCAGAAAAAATTTATGGAACAAATGATTCAAGTTCTGAACGGCATTTCGCCAATCAGCGAGGAAGATCGTAAAAATATTTTA
>JAKAEE010000002.1:53799-85279 GCA_021820065.1 Bacteroidota bacterium
CAAGCCGGTCCTGGACTACCAATAATACCTGAAGCCAATACACTGGAAAAACTTTTGCGGCTTGAGGAAAAACATTTGGTTGCGTATTGGGACCAAAGAGCCTGTGGAAAATCATTTGGAAAAATCCCGGATGAGTCATCAATGAATTTAGACCAATTAGCTGACGATGTTTTGGAAAACACTAAATATCTTCTGAATAAATATAAAAAGGAAAAGGTAGTAGTTGTTGGATACTCGATTGGAGCTACATTAAGCTTAATGGCAGCTACTAAGAATAGCAATCTGTTTGAACACCTTTTCTTGGTCGGAATTGATGTAGATATTCAGTACGCAAACGAATATGCTCTTAAATTTGCTCTGAAGAAAGCAAATGAATTGAACAATAGCAGACTTGCTAAACAAGCGAATGATTTAATGAATATCCCGATTACAAATTCTGCTCTGTTTAGAAAAAGAGCAAAACTGTTAACAAATGCGGGCGGAATGAACACCAAAAGCAGTTACAATCAACTTATGAAGGCAGCAATTACAAATATGATTCTTTGTAAAGAGTATAAACTAAACGACATTATAAAAACAATTAAAGGGATGGAATACTGCCAAAATACTTTGCTTCCGGAAATGAACGCGCTTAATCTTTTTGACCGGATAAAAAGCGTGAACGTGCCCGTTCATTTTATTCAAGGGAAACTTGACGGGATTTCACCGTATGATAAAGTTGTTCAATTTTTCGAATATTTAATTTCACCAAACAAAACATTCACCGCGTTTAATAACTCTGCACACATGCCCCACTACGAAGAACCGGAAAAATTTGCCCGTATGCTGAAAGAAAATTATTGACATAAAATTTTCCTTTACGTTAATTTGAAGCCGCACCCAAAAGCGCTTCTTAAACCGGGGTTTTTAGGGCGGGTATTAGTAACAAAGAATATAGATTTTCCTTTTCTCTCCAATACTGAAAAATAGTGTGCGTGATAGCACGCACGAAAATTAAAACGTAGAGTAAAAGAATAAACGTTGATAGATAAACGGCAACCGCTATGGTATTTTCTGGCGGGACTGCCCGGCTTTGACGGGTTAACTAATAGTTAGGCACTGATTTGTTTTTATGAGCGAAAGTTTTATTTTTGTGGTATTACAAAAGGTAATACCGGAGAAATAATGGCAACTACAATGAAAATTGCAATTTCGATTGATAAACGAGTTTTGAATAGAATTGATAGATTAGTTGAGAACAGAACCTTTACTAATCGAAGCAGAGCTATTCAAACTGCAATCGAAGAAAAAATATCTAGACTTGATAAATCCCGATTAGCTATTGAAAGTGCTAAACTTAATAAAACCCAAGAGCAACAATTATCGGAAGAGAGCTCACGAACTGATTTGATAGAATGGCCAGAATATTAAGAGGAGATATTGTTTGGGCAAATCTTGACCCAACAATTGGCAACGAACAAGCTGGGAAAAGACCAGTTCTCATCATAAGTCATAACGTTTTTAATGAGAATTCTGGAACTGTTATTGCTGTTGCATTAACTAGCAAAGAACAAAAAGCTGGGTTCCCTCTAACTCTTGAAATCAATTCTAAAAACTTACCAAAAAAATCCTGGATAAAAATCAGCCAGATAAGAACATTGTCTGTAAATAGATTAGGTGAAAAAATAACTCATCTTAAAGAAGAAGAATTAATTAGTGTAATAGAAGGACTTAATGAAATAATTGGTGGCTAACCAGCCGCTCCCCGTAAAGTGCACGGGATAGGCAACACGGACAGCCCCGAATCAAGTTCGGGGTAAACTAATTTTGAATAGTTGCGGAAATATTTGAAGCTATGGAAAAGACGATGTGAATTTAGAAGTTGACTTTAGAAAAGAAATAAAGTTATTGACTAAAATTTTCCTTTACGTTAATTTGAAGCCGCACCCAAAAGCGCTTCTTAAACCGGGGTTCTTAGGGCGGGTATTAGTTACAAAGAATATAGATTTTCCTTTTCTCTCAAATACTGAAAAATAGTTTGCGTGATAGCACACACGAAAATTAAAACGTAGAGTAAAAAAATAAACGTTGGTAGATAAACGGCAACCGCTATGGTATCTTCTGGCGGGCTTGCCCGGCTTTGACGGGTTAATTAATAGTTATAAGGCTAAAATAAATAGAGGTTTTTATGGCAAATTTATTTTGGAGAAAAAAAGAAAAGATTATTAGTCTTTTAGAAAGTCCTTTTAAAACGGAAGAAGAATTTGAGAAAACTGTTTTTGGCACTCCGGAATTATTAGGTGAAATTACTTTTATCAAAAGACAAATTCGTGGAGGTAACAAAACTGGAATTCCAGATATAATAGGGATAGATGCAGACGGTTCAATTTGTATCCTCGAAATGAAAAATAAAAGCGTGGATGCTTCGATTATCCCACAAGTATTAGAATATGCAATTTGGGCTGAAACAAATCCTGATTCTGTAAAATCTCTTTGGCTGGAATTAAATGACAAACCTGAAGAAGTTGAAATTAATTGGGAAAATCCTGAGATCAGAATTTTAATTATAGCCCCATCTATATCAAGGTCTACTTTAGATTTTGTTGAAAGGATAAATTATCCTGTTGATTTAGTTGAGATTAAACGTTGGATTGAAGCAGAAAGTCAAATTCTAATGGTCAATAAATTAGAAACCGAAGTTAAGAATTACAGAATACGACCTGCGAAAGGTTTGAAAGAATATGATGAAACTTATTATAAGAGCAAAAGGAATAAAAAAAGTGTGGACTACTTTTTACAATATGTTTCTGATGTCGAAAAAATAATTAAAGCAAAATCATGGAGTCTCGATACAAAATTTAATGCATATCAGTGTGCTTTTAAATCTGGTTTTTTCAATGCTTTTAGGTTGCAATGGCTTGGCACAAAATCATTTGCGTTTTTATTCAAAATATCAAAATCTGATTTGCGTAGATTAAATTATAAACCAACAAGATATGATGAGGAAAAGAGTCGCGCCATTTTCACAATTGAACCTGGAAAAACTAAAGTAAAAGATTTTATTCCATTGTTTGAACATAGCTATAAAGCATTAGGTGGTAATTTAAAAGACGCCTTATAACCTCTTTCCAAGCCGACCGCTTTAAACGTTGCGGCATTTGTGTGGTTATAAATTTGCGTTGTAAAAGTTAGTTACTCTTTTGTTTCAGTCAAGGATGGACTCCCGCAAAGCGGGACAAGCAATGGCTGCCTAAGAACTTCAGTCGCGGTAGGACTCCCAAGTACGGGACAGGCGTGACTGCGAAAAAATAAATAGCGTGGAGGGAAAATGGAAGCATCTTATGTACAAGCGAAGAATCAAAGAACCGTAAGAACTTTTGCGTGGATATTAATTGCGATTTCTGTTCTTCTATTACTTAGAAGTATATTCACACTGCAAAGTATCTCGGCAATCATCATGATGAAGGATCTCACCAGAAAATTCAATCCGCCCGTGGATATCAATTACACTCCCTACTTTATAGAGCACGCAATTGAATTGCTGCTTTGTATAGTTGTGTTTGTTGCGTCAACTTTCGTTCTAAAGTTTGAAAACCTTTGGCGCAACGTGCTGGTCTTCGGATTAACAGTTTCAATAATATTCTTGCTTATTTCGCCGCTAGTTGATTACTACAACTTAGCGCCGTGGGACATGGAACTAATGACCAGTATTGATAAAAAAATAATGAACGTTACTAAGACATCAATGCTAATTTGGTCGTACACATGGTCAATGATCTTTTCGGCATTCTTCGTTGTAGTAATAGTTAAGTTAACCAAGAAAGAAGTGAAGACGTTGTTTGCATAAACGACTAACATGTGTGTCTCGCGTAATAACTGAGGGACCAGCTACAAGACTGCCTCGACTTATGTTTTTAGTGAATAGCAAAGTTTAAGTACTGCAAATTATAAATGTTTATGATTTTGTTACGTAATATTTTTTTGATTGCGGTTAACTAATTAGTTACCTTTACAATGAAAAGAAAAATCATATTCTATGGTAATTATTTCCTAGACTTCTACACTAGGCAAGATCATAAGACCAGAGAGAAGATTGATTTCGTACTTGATCTTATTAGGCATGTTGAAAGAGTTCCAATTAAGTTCTTGAAGTACATGGAAGGAACTGACGGTTTATATGAAGTAAGAGTGATGATCCAAAGAAAGAAAATTAGAATATTCAGTTTCTTTGATGAAGGTAATCTGATAATCCTAATCAATTGTTTTGATAAAAAGACTAATAAAACTCCAAAAAATGAATTGGATCTGGGGAAAAAACTGAAGGAAGAATACTTTGTTGGAAAGTCTAAAGGGAAAGAAGATGAAAAGATTAACCACATTTGAAAAACACTTGGACAAACAGTACGGAAAGAAAGGAAGTGCCCGCAGAGATAAATTTGAAGCTGATTCAATATCATTTCGTCTTGGAGAAATGCTAAAAGAAGAACGGACAAAAGCTAAGTTGACGCAAGAACAACTCGCAGAAAAAACCGGGACGAAAAAAAGTTACATATCCCGGATAGAAGCCGGTAAAAGTGATATACAGATATCGACGTTCTATCGAATAATTGAACTTGGTCTAAGAAAAAGGTTAACAATTTCTATCACTTAACTTCTTTATTTCAAATGAAGTAAATATTTAGTTCAGGTTTGCTCATTGTAGGCGGCGTTTTGCTTCTCATCAGTGCTTTAACTGGCATACTAGCTTTATCAGCATTTATTCAGCGAACAGCTCACGAATGATATTCTGCAAATTCTTTTCATCACGGTTCTGACTGAGTTTGTATGACGCTTCAATCTTTTCAACCGAAACTTCGAAACCAACTATTGCTTTCATCTGCTTGTCAACATAATCAGCCGGGAGTGAATCCAACTGGCTGGGATTGGCGGAGACGGTTTCATACTTAGCAGTAAGTCGCGTAAGCATTTCATAGAGCGGCTTCCCTTCTATAATTTTTATTTTACCGCTCACCTGCACACTCATGTAATTCCATGTCGAAACGTTCTGATGATCATACCAGGACGACGAGATATAATGATGCATGTGAGAAAGAAAAACAACAAGAACATTCGGATTCGACTCAAATGATTTCCACTGCGGGTTGGCGCGTGCAATGTGTCCGAGCAAAACTTTTTCACCGGCTTCGTTTTGTTCGAGCGCAATCGGGATATGAGTCGCTGCCGGAAATTTGCCACCGGTTATCAAAGTTGCAAATCCGTTTTCGGAAATAAATTTTTCTATCTCTAAGTTGTCATCCACACGGAAATATTTTGGAACATACATTAATAATTCTTCCTTTTTTTGTAGAGTGATTCTCTGACTTGTCTGCCTTTGGCAGAATCGCTCACTTAGTTTTACAATCTTTACTTAGCGTGCGGACGAGACGGAGTCTCGTCCAACAGTTTGTGTAGGTTATAAACTTAAAAAAACTGCTTCCCTTTATTGCCACAACAAATCGGAGCGCTAAAAGGTTCTCGCAATAAATATCATTCAACTTTGCGCCTGCAGTAGGCAAAATCTCTGCGGTTGATTTTTTGTTTAAGCGCAAAGGACGCGGACTCCGCCTATGGCGGAACGCAAGAGCGCAAAGAAAACCATGAAAAATTATTTTGGTAAGTATTACTTCTCTTTAAACGAGAGTGTTATCGGCACGCCTTCAAATCCGAAGTTCTTTCTTACCATCTTTTCAAGAAAGCGTTTGTAGTGATCAGGTATGAATTTGTGGTTGCTGGCAAAAAACATGATGATCGGGTAATGTTCGCCCACCTGTGTGATGTATTTTATTTTTACTTCCTTACCCGTCGGTGAAGCCGGCGGCGGACTGTTTTCTATTTCAGGTAATAAAACTTCGTTCAGTTTGTTTGTTGGAATTTTCTTATGCCGCTCTTCGTGAATTTTCTTGGCTACTTCGATCAGCTTAAAAATTCTTTGCTTCGTTAACGCAGAGACAAACATTACCGGCACATAATCGATAGAACCGATTTTATCTATTATCGCATTGGCGTAATGTTTCGCCGTGTTCGTATCTTTCTCAATCAAATCCCACTTGTTAACAGCGAGGATCAAACCTTTTCTTCTTCTAACGGCTTCTTGAATAATTTTCTGGTCTTGATTTTCTACGCCGAGATTTGAATCGAGCAGAAGAATTGCAACATCGCAGTTCCACAATGCTTTGTAAGTTCTAACGTTGGAAAAGAATTCGATATTCTCTTTCACTCTGGATTTTTTGCGTAGTCCGGCGGTATCAACTAGTACAACTTCTTCGCCGTAATATTTTAAAACGGAATCGATGCTATCCCGCGTGGTACCGGGAATATTTGTGACGATGCTTCTATCGAAACCAAGCAGCGCGTTAACGAGTGAAGACTTGCCAACATTCGGTTTGCCGATTATTGCGAGGTGAAGACGCGGATCTTCCGTTTCGTCTTCACTGGAAAAATTCAAATGTTTTTCGAGATCATCAAGAAGATCGCCGAGGTTTCTACCGTTGAGCGCCGAAACGTCGTAAACATGTTTAAGTCCGAGCGAATAGAAATCCGATTTGTTCGCTGCAAACTCATGCGTATCGCTTTTGTTTACGAGCAAATAAACGGGCTTGTTGGATTTGCGCAATATACCGGTAATGTCTTTATCAATCGGAGTCAGACCGATTTTTCCGTCAACAACAAAAAGCATTGCGTCGCATTCGCTCAAGCCAATTTCAATCTGTTCGCGGATTACTTTTTCAAAAAGGTCTTCGGAGTTCGGAACATAACCGCCGGTATCGATAACGCGGAAAGTTTTTCCGTTCCACTCAACATCGCCGTAATTTCGGTCGCGTGTAACGCCGCTTACATCATCAACTATTGCATCTGTGCTTTTTGTCAGCCGGTTGAACAATGTTGATTTTCCAACATTCGGTCTTCCGACAATTAAAACTAATGGTGCGCTCATTTGGTTTTTACTTTAGATAGAATTTTCAGCCGGACTGCCTGCTAAAAATTAATTTTAAAATTTAACTGGGGGTAATATACGGTTTTAAATCCATCATTGAACTGTTCCAAACTTGCGTGCAGTTCCAAATCCTTATTGTAGCTGTGTGCAGACCACGCGGCATCAATTGCGCTGATTATATGATTGACGACAACAACTACAATCGCTTTCGATGCGACATTATAAAGATCGTTCGCCTTGCCTCTCATTTCGGAATAATCATGAAATTGCGGAACGAGCGGATCTCCGTAAGTATATGCTTTGTTCGGATCGTCGCCGAACTGCTGCCATCCTACATTGTACTGCGGATATTTTCCGATCAATTCATAATACTGCTGTTCACCGTGGTACGGAAGTTTGTGCGAATAATATCCGCCGATTGCTTCTTCCAATCTGTTGAGTTCATTCCAATCAACTGTGCCGTTTGCGTAGAAAACTTTATACTGATTTGGATCAACTCCGCTGTTAATTGAACTTGCATGAGCCACAGTCCACTTTGCATAACGGACAACCGACCAATTCTGATCAGCATAATTTTGGAAAGAATTTGTCTGGTCGTCACCCTTTTTATTGTAAACGATCGAAACGGTTATTGCGGCGGCTTCAATTGCTACAAACGCAATCGTTTTGATATAATTTCCAGTGTAGAACTCTCCGGCACCGGGAACAGCAGCGGATAAACCAGCTGCAAGCCACGGAGACTTTTCGGAAGCTTTTAAATTGTTTTCATCATTAAAGGAAATTTTTTGCGATTGTTTGAACGAAGTTCTCGAATCAATAGTCAGAACTCCGCTCAAAGAATTTTTTTGTTCAGTTTGACCAAGAACAATTATTGAACTGAATATTACTGTTAAGAATATCAATTTGGTTTTCATAGATACCTTAGAAACTAAAATCGAATAGTATGCCGCCGTAGAAATTCCATTCCTTACCGTACGTAACGGTTTCGCCCAGAATCTTCCGCGAAAATTTATCGAACGAATATGCGGCGTTGAAAAATACGCTCGTCGGGAAAAGATAGAACGAATTCATTTTGATTCTAACTTCGGCGCCGACACCTTTTTTGAAATTCGAAATCGACGGCATGTTTCCGTTCCATGCGTTGCCGAGATCGCCGTAAACTGAGAAATAAACTTTGTCCAAATATATCTGCCCGATTCTCGTATCGATATCTTTGAACAGCGGGAAACGGTACGTAACATTGAGCCAGCCGAGTTTGTTTCCGCTGACCGAGTAGAACGGATAACTTTTCATACCGATCAAACCGCCGAGATAAAAATCAAAAAAATCCGGTACCGTTTTGCCTAAAATTCCCGCGACACGCAGCTGAAAATTGAGCGTGTTGTCTTTGAAAACTTGAATGTATTCCTTCCAATTAACTTCAAGCCGGCTGAAATCAAAATTTTGATAAATAGGCACGAGATAGCCGTCACTCACTTCATAATTTCCGTCGGGATTGTAACGGTTGGATTCATAGTCATATTTTACTTCAACTTTTCTTCCGACCGGATTGATGTCCGAATCGGTCGTCGGCTTAATACCTTCATGGTTATACTTCACTTGAAAATCTCTGCCGATCAAGTAAGTGTCGTCCGTCGTCGGGTAAAGAATTGCGGTGTTCGGAAAAATAAAACTTCCAAGCGTTGCAGTATAGCTGCTGTAAATGAATCTCATCTCAAGCTTGTTCGCGTCATTAATTATTTTGTGACGAGCGATGAAATCAACTTCAAAAAGATTGTACGTTACATCCGTGTTGGTGTTTTGCGTGGGATCAAGCGGATCGAAAATCAACGGCGTATTCGTTTTTCTGCTGATGCTGTACAGTTCCAATCCCATTTCCGGTTTTAATCCAAGACTAAAAAGCAGCGGAAGTTTGTCGCGGTAATCAAAACTGAGGAACAGATCGCGCTCCAATCTTTTGTTGATTGCCCCGCCGCCGAAGATGCTGTAACGGTTCAGCATGTCGCTCGATGTGAAATAAATGCCGGGTTTTATTTTATCCAATCCGGAATTTGAAGTGTTGTAATTATCGTAACGTATGAAAGGCACAATCGTCAATCGTGAAAAAGCGCCGGTGTATTTTTCTGCTTTGTAATCGGGAACGTCAAAATCATTGTAGTTGCGTAACGCGTTGAGATTAAATTTTGCCAAATCCCCTTTCGGTTTGTCTTCTCCAAGAGGAGGATTTTTTGTCCAGACATATTTTTTTGTCGGATCAACTTTGCTCTGTTCCGACTGATCAATATAAAATATTTTGAATCCGCTTGAGTTGTAGCCGGCGTAAATAATATTTCCATTTTGATCCACGCTAGGCATGTACGCGCCGCCGACAACGTTCGTGAGCTGCTTCAATTCTTTCGTTGCAAAATTGTAACGGTAGATATTCGAAATCCCGGTTTGATCGGAGCAGTAAATTAAATTTCCTTCGGCGTCGAATACCGGGTCGCGGTTGTCGGAACCGTTCTTAATCAGCAGATCAAACCCGCTTCCGCTCGTATCAACTTTCGCAACCTCTCTCGAATTGGCGATCGAAAAACCGAACACAACATATTTGCCGTCGGGAGAAAATTTCGGATTGAAAACTTGTTCACCGTTGTTGAAAAACGTCAGACGTTTGAATTCTTTTCCGTCCGCATTTACGGTTCCAATGTTTGTCGAGCCGTCCTTCTGAAAAAGGAAAACAATTTTGCTTCCGTCTTTTGAAATGCTTGGGTTGTTTGCACGCAAACCGAAAGTAATTCTCTGTTCCTTGTCTTTGTCTATATCGTAAATATAGAGATCGTGAATGTCTGCCATCTTGGGATTGTCTTGGCTTAACTTGGCGTACAGAATTTTATTTTGTCCCGGCAGATACGAAACGGACGAACGGACGCTGCTAACAAGCTGGCGTTCTTTGTTCGTTTCGAGGTTCAACTCGAATATTCCGGAGAACATGAAGTAATCGTTATCCTTGTTCGAGATGAAAAGTATTTTCTTGCCGTCGGCTGAAAATGTCGGGTAGAAATTTCCGAATCCTTCGCCGGAAATAATTTTTCCTTCAACGCGGTTATCGAGAACGTCTTTAATTCTCTTCTTGTAATCGGCTTTTAAAAACGAACTCCATTCGTCGTAAATCTGGTTGCCGTCTTTGCCAAGCACATCTTTGAACGCGGCATCAATCGTAAAATTGATAAGCTTGCCGAGTTTATGAGAAATCTCCTCCAGCTTTTCTTCGCCGTACTTTTGAGAAATATAACGTGTTAACGCGAAACCGGAATTGTAAACGGATTCGTTGCCGAGACTAGTTTTGTCGAACACGCCCATCTGATTCCACGTCAGCATTTTATTATCGAGAGCGTAGCATCGGAGAATCATGTCGCGGTGCGTATCCCAATTATCGTAATCAAAATCTTTGCGCATGTACTGAGCGGTTCCTTCTGCAAACCATGCCGGAACGTTAATCGTTGCAATCGGATATGAACCAATGAAGTTTGGGAAACCATAAAGAATATCCGGACGGCGTTTGTCTTCGTAATTTAGAAATTGCAAGTATATGGCGGGAATACTACGCCCAAGTTTCATTGCGGATTGAATTTGCACCATGTGCGTGAACTCGTGAGAGATAACATTGCGAAGCCAGTTGTGCGCGCCGCGTAAATCGTAATCGAGCGCCGAAGCCCAGATTTCTATTTTGTTGTCGAAAAAATATGTGGCGCCGTTCGAGTAATCGTCTATGTCTTTAATTACGAAATGAACCGGGTCAGGTTCGTAATCGTACAACGATGTAATCGGTCCCCACACTTCCTCAGCAATTTTCAAAACGGTTCTTGCAGTGCGTTCCGCTTCGGGATGATAATGCACGAAGACATGTTTACCTTTGATAGTCAGCCATTCGTAATCGGGGTGATATTCATCGAACTGAGCCGAAATAATTATCGGTAGAAAAAGAAATAGCAAAAAGAATTTTTTCATCAGGTTGAAAGATAGATTAGAAAATTTATTTGATTACGGCAATCTTAATTATTTTGTTCGCCGTCGCACCGCTCGCGCCTTTTAGCTCGAGTCGTGCATAGTAAATACCGCTTTGAATATTGTTCACGTTCCAGGTGGTTTCGTTATCCATTCCGCCGATTGCCTTGTTGTTGAGTTCAGCAACTAACTCTCCCGCCAAATCAAAAATTTTAATATTCACATCAGAGTTCTCGCTAACATAATAACGTATTTGCGTATCGCCGCCGTAAACGGGGTTGGGCCAGTTGTAGGCTTTATCTGCTGGAAAAAAATCAGCAATCTTTTGCGCGTTAGAAGGAGCTGAAGCAAAAGAAGTATTCATAGAATTACCGAAGGGACCTGACCAATATATTTTATTTTGAGAATCGGCAATGTTCCAGACATAAAGTTTGTCCGATTGATCAAACGTAGCGAGATACGGTTTGTAAACCGGCAGCGGACCCATAGTAGGCAACTCTTTACCAAACAAAATAGGTGCAGCGGAATTTGTAATCCCAGTGGAAATTGGAAATCCATTAACAATTTTTCCTGTTGAAGGGTCGAATGCGTATATATGCCCGAAATTTGTATATGATATTACATCCGGGTGCCCATCGAGTAACAAATCTATTGTCAACGGAGAACCAATAAAAGCTTCTCCATTCTGTTCGATTAAAGGAAAATTGTTCGCCATCACGCCGTCATAGTTATAAGCTTTGAGAGAGCTACCGTTACCAAGCAAAATATAATTTTGTCCATCGCCAAAAAGATCTGCAACAGAAAAATCATTAATTGTAGTTTGCGACTTAACAACAAATGCAGATGTCTTCGATCCAAAAACATAAAATTGATTATTAGCGCACAAGACTACAGCTTCATAATTTCCATCCGAATCTTTAGTCATAACTAATTTCTTAGCCGCCGCATTTAACTGATAGACCTGATCAAGTTTCAAACTGTTGGAAGACAGGATAGAATAATAATTATGATCGACACCAAAGTTGATGACCGCCCCGCCACTTTTATAATACAAATACGCGGCAGGTGTAAACTGTGTTAGTCCCAGCAAAACATCCAGTGCAATCACATAAGATTCTCCATTGGAAGCACCGATAAGAACTTTGGGAATTCCCGTCCCGTTGTTATCAACAGCTAGAGCAGTTATAGTTGAAAGAATATCCAAACTTTTGTAAGCGTCTTTGCCGGAAACATTATAATAGATATTCAAAGTTTGATTAAAAGCGCCTAAAACATACTCGCCGCCATTGTACTGAAAAACAACCGGATTTGTTAAAGTGAAATTTGGCACCGAGTTTAATTGCTTCCCGTTGACATCTAACTTTAATAGTGTTGAGTTTGCGACTAAATATAAATTGTTGTCGGCTGCATAACCGCTCGAAGATAGAAATGTAGAAGAGAGTAATCCAATTGGTGGACTAAAAGCAAATTGGGTCGCTGAAATCAATTTCACGTTCGAGTTTGAAAACGCAACATCAAAACTCATCTTGTTAGCGGCATCGGAAAAATTTTGCATCGTAATCAGACTGTTCGCGCCGGAGTTTGAGTTTGTGTTTGGTTTTGAAGCCGGACCGAAAACATTTTTGAAATAGTGCCCCGTATTTCCGGCATACCACATATCTTCTTGCGCGGCTCTGCCGTAGTCTTCACCAAGCAGCGTTTGTATTTTTTTGCCGATGTCGAAGATGCCGTCTGCTTCTTCAACATAAATACCGCGATGGTTATCGTCGGCGTTAATTTTATCATCTGCAATGTTTGCGTTGATAATGTTATTATCGATGTGCCAAATAACTATGCCGTTACCCGGTGCTGCCCAATCGGGTTCGTCAACATCGGTTATTACACCTTTGAGAGTATCTACACTATACCACTGAAACTTTCCTTTATCCTTATCAATGTTAAAAGTAAAAGTTTGACTTCCCTCTTTGGCAGTGATAATCAAACCGTCTCTGTTAACGTCACGTTCACGGTTTTCAATAAGAAAATATTCAGTAGAGTTGATTGGGATTTTCAAAATTGTAGTGTCGTTCAACGCAGCAGCGATCCGAGCAGAAAGATTAACGTGTTTGTCGCCGATTGATAAAGTTACCGGTGTAGCCCATCCAAGGTAAACTTTTTCCCACGCGGAAGGTTCCGGCGGGAATAAACCGCTGTAAGCAAAAAGTGCGTCGCCATCCATCAAACCGAATCTTCCGACAGCGCTCACACCGGTAACGGTATTAAACAAATCAGGCAAACCGAGATACGTGCCGATGTTGCCTACCAAAATTCCGTTGATGGTTGCTTTAACCAAAGTTGTGCCGCTGAATGTCGCTTCTTCATGCGACTCGGTGGAAGGCAGTATCATTGTGTTCGTGATTAAAAATTTCCCGCCGTTAACAGGAAAACCATTGAAGTTGTTACCTAAAATTGATTGAAGAGATTTCAAGCCAAGATAAACCGAAGGCAAATCTCTTTCGTTTTCAATTGAGGAAAGTTTCGGCGCTTCCCTTCCAACTCCCGCATGGAAAATTGTAAACAGATTGTACTTGGAAAAATCTTCGTTGGGAAAAGCTGCACCCGCCAACTGCCAAACTTCTTTTGCAAACTTTCCTAATCCGGAAAAATCCGAACCGTTTTGAGGAGGCGGCGAATAGTTGCGCATTGAATCGGGAACGGTTATTACTTGCGGTAAGATTTTGTAAACGATATTCAGTTTACCGTTGGACACTTTTTTGAAATAATTTTTCGCGAATTCAAGATGATTGGAAAAATAATTCGCGTCAAAAGGAAGCGGATCAATTATTTCGGTGCCGTAATCTTTGGAATAGATCGAACCGAACTTCCCGTTGCCGTAAGTGTTTCTGTCATTATCCTTCTGAAACTCTACCATCACGGCAAGGATTCTCAGCGTATCTGACGAGTTCGAAAATCCCGGAGAGCTTTCCAAGTGATAGTTATTTCTGCCAACAAAAGATTGGGCAGACAGGCTGCCCAACCAAATTAATATCAGAGCAAACGAAATTGATTTTTTCATCTTAGATTAAATTCCGCGAGGGAGACCTTTCTCTGCCTGAGGCTTCGATCCCCATCCGATCAAAAGCGTAAACCTCAGAGTATTTGAGAGAGGATGATTTTCGGTACCTTTAAAAATGTCGGTTGTTATATAACTGAAATCAAATCCGTAAAGATCGTATCTGATGCCGGCGCCAAGTGTAACAAATTTTCTGTTTCCGTGATTCGGGTCCTCATAGAAAAATCCGGCGCGCAATGCGAACATAAAATCTTGCGGAATACCATACCAGTATTCAACTCCCATCGAAGTAACAACGGACTGCAAAACCTCGCTGAAAGGTCTGTCTGTCCACGAGCTGAACATTGCTTTGTAGAAAGGCGGACGCGTACCACTAGAATCTGCTTTGCCAACGAGCAATCTGCTGAAATCGAGTGTGTAAGTCAGAGAGTTGTAGTCATCCTGGAATACTCTTGCAGCCATACCAATTCTTAAGTTCGTTGGTATTGGGTCTGCTTGCGATTGATCTATGTAATAAATTTTTGGACCGATGTTGCTGAGATTGAAACCAAGGCTGAAATCATTTCCGATTTCACCAAGCAGTGGAAGTTCAAGATGTTCCGGGCGCCACATTGCAGCTACGTCAAAACTAACAGAAGTAGCAACACCTGATCCTTGTTCATATTCAGTAGGTTTATCTGAAAGTCGGCTGTGTATCAAACGGAAATTGAAACCGAGTCCCCAGCTTTTGCTTGCTTTAGTTGCATAACCGAGAGTGAGCGCTGCGTCGAACGAACGGAATGTTCCGATTGGATCGGGAGAATTTGAAGCTGTTCGGACAAACTCACCAAAGTTCATATAAGTTATGCTAGCTGTTACGCTGCCATTTAAGTCATCTATGTATTGGCGGTATGTTGCATAATCATAAAACAGATCGAGATGAAACTGCGGCAGCCAGTTACTGTGAGTGAAACTGAATTCCGAGCCGGTAAGAAAAGCTATTCCGGCGGGATTCCAGTAAATTGCAGCGGAATTATCTGCCAATCCCGAACCAGATTCACCAAGTCCGCCGTATCTTGAATCCGGCGCTAAGAGCAAAAAAGGAACGGCGGTAGTTTCTGTTTGAGCTTTAATATTGTCTTGAAACAACATTATCAATGCACACACAAACATCAGCATCGATATTTTTTTCATTTTACTTCCTCCAGGGAGCTATTTATTCTAAAACTTACCTTATTATTTTATCTAATTACCGCTAATTTTCCAAGCACATTATCCTTGTACTTGCCGTCAACGGATTCGACAATCAATTTATAGAAATAGGTGCCGTTTGCAATTTGATTGCCGTCGTCGTCTCTGCCGTCCCAATCAACGCGCACATATTTATCCATCACGTCAAAATCTTCAATTTGCTTTATCATTCTGCCGGCAACGGTGTAAACTTTAATCTTCACATTAATCGGTCCGCTAACATTATGCTGGAATGTAAATGTAGTATTCGAACCAAAAGGATTAGGATAATTGTAAACATCACGAACAACAATTCCGTTATCCGATGAGACAACGGTGAACGAAGCATTTTGCGTTGAGAAGTTGTTGAAAACATCCCATGCTTTAATTTGAATTGTGTAGTCGCCCGGTTTCATATTGCCGAATCGATAATTGATTGCACCGGATTTGCCGCCGGAATTCAGATCCCCCACAAAATAATTTGTGAAGTCAATTGCATTGGATACGTCGCCGTTAACAATGCCTTCCAGCTTATGACCAATCCCCGTCCCTGTAGTATTCAACCCGTTACCGTCTGTTAATTTTGCGATCAAAGTAAAATCGGGATTGACGAGATAAGAATTTGCAAAATTGGTGTTGTCGAAATAAATCGAAATATCCGGACCTTTGCCGTCGTTAACTGCATTCGGGTTCGTTCCGCCGACTATTACGTTATTAGTGTATCCAACTCCATCCGTGCTGCTGTTGTAAACATAAGCAACTATTTTTCCATTCTTGTTTTCGTACGAAATATCTTTCGGCACAACAAACTCAGTTTGGAAATCTCCGTTGTTTATTGTCACTCTACCTCTGTAAATCAGTCCGCCGGGAAATGTTACCGTATAATTCATTTCGGCAAAATACTTCGACTGTTCCGAATCGAATACGCTGATGATGGCTTCACCGTTAAACTGATTTTTCGAACCGTCGGCATTTCTAACAGAACCGTTAATCTTAACGGTGCCTAATGCGCTGACCTGAACGCTTGTCTGCAGCGTTTTTCCGTTCACTGAATCGATTCTTGCCGGAATTACCGGTTCATCCAAACGAATTGAAGGGTCGCCGAGCAGATGAAATTTTTCATCATTGCCTTCAACTCTGAATTGCTTGGTTAGGAAAAACGCTTTGCCGATTGTGATTGGAAGATTATTCGCTTCACGCGCACGGAATAAATTTGTGTACAACGAATCATTGATTGCAGCGTTGGAAGTAGAGAACACAACACGCGCAGCAGTGAACGCGGCAATCTCGCCGGCATTCGGCATTGTCAGCATCATTTCCGCGCTGCTCTGGTTTGTCGGATCGTCATACTTACCAAAATCGCATGTCGCTGCCGTTAAGAAAAAGTATTTGTCGTTTTTGATTTGCGGAATACTCACCTTCTTATCGAAAACAACTTCGTGCGCCAACACTTCCGGGTTACCGTGACCTACGTAATTCAAAATTAAAGTCCCGTTGTTTACGGCATCGATAATAGCTTGATTAACGCCGGGTTTCCTTCTTCCCAATCCAGTGTAAACTGTGGGATATGCAACCAAATAAATTTTATTCTGGTCGAAATATTTTGGTAGTTTATTTTTAGCAAGATTCTCTGATTGCGAGGTATGGATGCTTCCGTCATCAACTCCCAATGCCTGAGGTCCGTCATCGGCGACCAGCGTAACTGTATTCCGCCACAAACCTTTATCCAGAGTGGTTTCGTATGCAATGATTTTATCAACTACGGATTGAGCGTCGGCATCGGTATCAATAGGAAGTCTACCGATTGCTAGGTCAGCTTTCAAATCGTTGCCGGAGACGCGTGCATAGTAATCATCCATCGGGTAAGAATAAATTTCGTCGAGCGATTCCGGCGTTTGATACGTAGGCACAAAATTGTTGCTCAATTTTTCGGAATTCAGGTAGTCGTAGGTTCCGTCGCCGAACAATAAAACGTAAAACGGTTTTATCTGCCAGTTGTCGTAAGCATATTTCAAGAAGTCGCGGATGGCGGTTGGATCAAGAAGTCCGCCGTCGAATTCATTCATAATGTCATCAACGTAAAAGATTTGTGTCGAAAGTTTGTATGGCGACTGAGACGATCTATAAGCGGCATAACGTTCGGCTTGTGTTTGAAAATTGCGCGAAGTAATGATAATCATTTTGCTGCCGGCAAGGTTTCCACGAATGTTCGAGTTTGACATTTTTGTACCGTTTGACGGCGTTAGAAATGCCGACGATGTTACCGCATAATATTTATGGACTGCGCCGTTTAACCCGCTCGCTTGAAATTTATACTGCCCGCCGCTGATTGAAGCGCCGCTAACAAGCTGAACATTTGCAAAATCTGTAATATCAAAAGTTTGAATTGAACTGTTGGAAAAGTTGCTTAGATCGTACTCTATAGTTGCCGTGGTATCTTTGGAAAAAAATAATAAGTTATCGCTGACAGCTCTTAAATATTTCTTGTAAGCGATTTCAAAATAATCCAGATAGACTTTTGCACTCGCTGATCCGGTGTTAATAGTGAACTTGAGTGTGCTGCGTTCGTCTGCTAATGTACCGTTGTAAACTGCACTGCCGGAATCCGCTACGCCGTAAATAAAATCTGAGTTGCCGAAAAGATTCGAGTTATAAATTTGTACACCGCTCTCTTGAATATTGAACGGAATGATTGGCGACGAGGCATTGACTTGCCTGAAATTATATCTGATGCTGCTTGCTGGCACTATGCCGTTCAAAGATGTTAAGTAAGTTCTGCTTTTCGTGTCTATATCAAGCACATCGCCAAAATAGTCTCTGCCGGATTTTCCAATGTTGATACTGTCTTTATCTAAACTTTTAAATGCTTGCGTGAAAGGTTGAACATATGCATTCTGAATATTCAGCGATTGCTTCGGCGTCATTCTTTTTCCGTTTGACCCGCCGTAGGTCAACCAGTAATAATTTTTTTTGTTGTAAGGATTTTTTACCCTTATAATTCTTTTCAGCGATTTATTGTATTCCCAAAATTCCGGCGGTCTTCCGTAAAATAAAACGTAATCGGCAGCATCAAATTTTCCATCCGATTCACCTACAACATAAATTGCGTTCTCGGTCAATCCTTGGTTATTCGAAACCGCTAAGTTTTCAGGCAGAGCATAACCGCCATACCCGTAAATTTTTATTGTTCTCGGATCAACCGATGCAACATCAATTCCAAGTCCTTGCAAGAAAGCTTGATCGATTTTGTAAATTCCTTCCGTTGGAGTTTCGAATCTGTACCAATCGCCCGCAGCTAAAACCGAATTTGCTACCTTAGCCACACGTTGTTTTTGTACAACTCCCCAATTTCTCGCAACATTCCAATTCAGCACAGCGCCATCGAGAGTATTATCCTGAATTAATTGCCGGGCTGTTGTTGGTTGCGCAAAGTTAATTTTGAAGACCAATCTCTTAATCAGTCTGCTTGAATTAGTACTGGGATCGAATTGAATCGGATAAATCTTAATTGACTGCACGGGAAGGTTTCTCACTAGACCAAATTCGCCGAACGCAACCAGATCATGTTTCATCTGCACGTTGTATTTGGAGCTTTCAACATATTTCTTTACAAATGAAACGGAGTCTTTCATCAGCTCAGGCGTCGGCAAATATCTGCCGCTCAAATTAGAGAATTCAGAACTCAACACTTGGATTGTGTTGCCGAATTCGGAAGGTACCCCGATGTTGATTTCTCTAACTTGTTCTTGTGGCAGCCCTTTGCTGCGATAGTTCTCTACATAGCCCCCGAGCAAATCCAGTTTCAAATATTGCTGGGTTTGAGTCTTTACAATAGTGGTATCCGAGTAAACCGGTCTGTACTCGATAACAATGGAAGATGCGTCGGAAGACAAAACTTTAATGTCTTGGGCATATGATAGGACATTTAAAATAAAAAAGAGAAAAACTAGAGAGAATTTGAATTTAATCATCGCCATTGAAAATTAATTGTTATAGAATAAAGTATTTCAGTAAAAAGAATTCAAAAGCGGTAAACAAACTCTCTATAATTTTTCTCCGATTTTCTAGGACAAAATTTAGGTAAGATGCCCACACTTTGTCAAGTCAAAATCTACTATAGCGATTTTGAGCACAGCGTACTTCATTTAATGCTTTCAGAGTTTCCAATAATGAAGCCGATTTCAAATAAAGAATAGGAAACTTGCTATCAATGAACCGGATGATTCCATCGCGATCAATTATAACTATCTTCCTTTTGCTCATGCCGGTAATGCTTAACGCTTTATATTTTCTTGAAACTGTGTTGATCAATTAATTCAAAATCGGGAGCTTTCTCGCCAACAATCACAGCCCCAGCAGTTCCTTATTCTTTTTCATTGCATCGATACAAAATTGAATGTGTTCTTCCAGCGGTACTCCAAGTTCTTGAGCGCCTTTCGTTATGTCATCTCTGTTCACGGCGCGCGCAAAAGCTTTGTCTTTCATTTTTTTGATTACCGACTTCACTCCAACTTCATCAATACTTCTGCTTGGACGGACATAAGTGACGGCGGTGATAAAGCCTGCGAGTTCATCGCACGCAAAAAGTGTTTTCTTCAGTAGAGTATCTCGGGGAATGTTCGCGTAATCGGCATGAGACATAATCGAATTTCTAAACTCTTCATCAAAACCTTTTTCTTTTAAAATCTCGAAGCCTTTGAAAGGATGTTCCTCGGCAGTCGGAAACATTTCATAATCAAAATCGTGCAGCAGCGCAACGTTACTCCAATAATTTACATCTTCGCCAAACTTCTTTGCGTAAGCTTTCACGCACGATTCAACTGCGTAAGCATGTTTGAGCAAACTGTCACTCTTAGTATATTCTTGAAGAATGGATAAACAATAATTTCTGTCGCGAACAAAATCATTACTCATTACTTCTCTCCTTTATCCGGCTCACACGGATTTCTTGGTATCTGGGTTGAAAGAAGGACAAACATCAGCTAATACACATTCCAAACATTTAGGTCTATTCGCCACGCAAGTAATTCTGCCGTGAGTTGCCAGCCAATGCGAGGAATTGATCCAATAACTTTCCGGCAAAAGTTCTTTCAAACGCGATTCAATTTTTTCCACATCCTGAGATTTAATAAATCCGAGCAGATTCGATAATCGTCTTACATGAGTATCTACAGCGATTGCCGGTATTCCGAACGCATTGCCGGCAACGACCGAAGCAGTTTTTCTGCCAACACCGGGAAGTTTTACCAACTCATCAAAATCAGCCGGAACTTTCCCGTTGTATTTTTCGATCAACATAGCACAGCAGTTTTTTAGACTTTTAGCTTTCTGTCTGTAAAAACCGGTTGAGAAAATATCTTTCTCCAACACTTTGCTTGGCGCTTTAACATAGTCTGCCGGTTTCTTGTACTTCTTGAAAAGGTCTTTTGTAACGATGTTAACACGTTCATCGGTACACTGCGCGGATAATATTGTAGAGATCAGCAGTTCGAAAGCGGATGAATATTCCAGCGCGGGTTTAACCGCTGGGTAGATTTTTGATAGCAGATCAAAAACTTTTTTCGCGTGTTTTTTTTCAGATGCTGTAACGTTCATTCGAATCTCTTATCTTTTATTTTCAGCCGTTCGACCGGTTGATTATTAATGATATGACTCTGAATAATTTCTTCGACATCTTCCAATTTTACGCCTCCGTACCAGACTTGTTCAGGATAGACAACCACAGTCGGACCAAACTCGCACGCGTCGAGACAACCCGAAATGTTAGCTCTTACCTTCGCGTTCAGTCCCAATTCTTTCAGTCGGTCTTTAAACTTTTTGCGAATCTCGATCGAACCTTTTTCAGAACAGCATCCACGCGGATGACCGGACTCTCTCTTGTTCTCGCAAACAAAAATGTGTTTCTCGAATCTCGGCATAATAGGTTTTACCTTTCAAACAAAAAAGGGAAACAAAAAATTTCCCTTTAGTAGCGCGTACGGGGGTCGAACCCGTGATCTCCGCCTTGAGAGGGCGGCGTCCTAGACCACTAGACGAACGCGCCATTTAAAATTTCTCTATTCGAGTGAACAACTTTTAATTCTTTTGTTTTTTATCTCATGAACCCGTGATCTCCGTCCCGACTTTGTCGGGAGCGGCGTCCTAGACCACTAGACGAACGCGCCATTTTTGAGTAACACAAAAATAACCCAATGAACAGAATAAACAAACCTTGCGCGTAACGGCGAATTAAAAATAGTTTAGAAGCCCAACTCTTTCAGATAACTATCAATCAGTATCATTTCTTCGCCGGTCAATTCATAGTCTCCGGCAGCAATATTTTCTTTCACCTGTGCCGGCGTTCTGGCTCCCACAATTGCAGAAGTAATCGCCGGATTTTTCAAAACCCACGCAACTGCAAGATTGGCTACACTCTTTTTATGTTTTGCAGCGATCGGTTTCAGTTTTTCAACCAGCTCGAGCGCTTTGCCGAATAACGGTTCTTTGAAAAATTCATTCCGTCTTCGCCAATCATCTTGAGCAACCTTGTTCATATCAAATTTGCCGGTTAACAATCCCGCCTGCATAGGACTGTAAGCAACAACTCCAATTTCATTTTTAAGGCAGAACGGTAAAATTTTTTCACTCACTTCTCTTTTTATCATGCTGAACGGCGGCTGCAAGGATTGAACTTGACCGATCTTCAAACATCTTTCGAGAAGCGGCACATCGAAATTACTAACACCAACGTACTTCACCTTCCCTTCCTTTTTGAGATCAATCATCGTTGCCCAAGATTCTTCAACAGGCGTGTTCGGATCCGGCCAATGAAATTGATAAAGATCAATATAGTCTGTCTGCAGTCTTCTCAAACTATTTTCAATTTCCATGCGAATGTTTTTCGGTTCGAGATTATTTACGGCGTTGCCCTTGCCGTCATTTAATAAGCCGCACTTTGTGGCAATGAAAACTTTATCGCGCATACCTTTCACTGCTTTACCAACCACTTCTTCCGAGTGTCCGAAACCATAAACAGCGGCAGTATCAATCCAATTTATTCCGTTGGATATGGATGCTTGAATTGCTTTCACAGATTCGTCATCATCAACTTTGCCCCAGCCAAATTGCCAAGGTCCGCCGATTGCCCATGCACCTAATCCGACGACCGTCAGCTCAGGTCCGTTCTTCCCAAGTTTTCTTGTCTTCATATATTTCTCCTTACCAATTGTCAGTCTAAATGAAAATTTTATTTCGATAGAATGTTGAATCCCAGTTCCGCCAACCGGTTTACAATTTCCATTCGGCAATTTTTCCATTCTATACTATAGAATGGGAATTCCCGTCTCACCGGATAACTGCCTCTTTGCTTTTCGAAAGTCTCAACGGAACTTCGCAGCCTCCCGTCGTCATCAAGAATCTTATAAGTATGAAAAACAGCTTCGGAAAAAATTTGTTGTTCCGACTTATCAGCACAATCTATCATCATCAATTTAGAACTCTCCGCTTGAGGTAGTTCTAACGGGTACCATTTAGGATCGATTCCGAAATTAAAAAATGAGTTGATTGCCCTTACGCAGACCGCAGTTCCGTTTGCTTTGCCGTCGGCGGAATAACCGGCGATGTGCGGAGTAGCGATATCCACACGGGAAAGCAATTCACGGTCGATGTCCGGCTCGTTTTCCCAAACGTCCAGCACGCAAGCTTTTACCACTTTATTATTGATTGCATTTTTCAACGCAGTTGTTTCAACAACCTCTCCACGCGATGTGTTAATGATAATTTTCTCGCGATTAAATTTTCCAAAAAAAGATTCGTCAGCCAAGTGAAATGTTTTGTCACGCCCATCTTTATTTAGCGGCACGTGAAAAGTTATTATGTCGCTCCGTGAAATCAATTCGTCGAGATCAACAAAACCTTGATTGCCTTCTGCGCGCGCGCGCGGCGGATCATTCAACAAAACTTTCATACCAAATGCTTTCGCTACTTTGGCAACCTTCGATCCAACATTTCCGACACCAACAATCCCAATAGCTAGATCGGATAACAATAAGTTTTTCGTTTCAGCAAGAGTTAGAAGAGCCGAAGCAATATACTGCATCACGGAAGACGAATTGCAGCCCGGCGCGCTAATCCATTTTATGTTGCGCGCGTCGCAATATTTTGCGTCGATATGATCAAAACCGATTGTTGCTGTTGCAATAAACTTAACGTTGGAGCCGTCCAAAAGGTTCGCATCACACTTAGTTCTTGTCCGCACTAAAAGTGCATCAGCATTTTTAACGGCTGTTTTTGTAATCTCGCCCGGCGCGAGGTACTCGACTTCAGCGAAAGGTTCAAGCACTCCTTTTAGGAATGGAATTTTATTGTCTGCTACAATTTTCGTTTTTTTCATCTGGTTAATAATGAAGTACCGGCTTTCATGTTTATAAACTTATACGGTGTGAAAGACACAAATGAAAATTAGCAGATAAGACGAACTAATTCCATTTTGGAGAACTTATAAAATATTGGCTGATAACGACCGCGAACGTACCTATCTATGTCAACTTTTACTTTTTCTTTTTTGCTTTCTCCATCAGCTCAAAAAATGGCTTGAACAAATCAATAGGTACCGGAAAAATTGTTGTAGAATTTTTCTCTGCTGCGACTTCGGTTAGCGTTTGCAAAAATCTCAGTTGCAACGCATACGGAGAACTGCTGATGATCTTCGACGCATCCGCCAAACGCTGCGACGCTTGAAACTCGCCTTCGGCATGTATGATTTTGGCGCGGCGTTCTCTTTCGGCTTCAGCTTGTTTCGCAATTGCACGCTGCATTTCAACCGGCAGATCGACGTTCTTAACCTCAACTAGTGAAACCTTGATGCCCCATGGAGACGTGTGTGTGTCGATAGTTTCTGTTAGATGTTTATTGATTTTTTCCCGCGCGGCAAGAAGTTCGTCCAATTCAGATTGCCCAAGCATACTTCTTAAAGTTGTCTGTGCAAGTTGCGAGGTTGCAAATAAGAAATTCTCAACTTGAACTATTGCCTTCGCCGCATCAATTACGCGGAAGTAAATTACGGCACTGACTTTGATCGAAACGTTATCGCGCGTTATCACATCTTGCGACGGAACTTCCATTGCCACAACGCGAAGACTTACCTTCACCATTCGATCAACAATCGGGATCAAGAAAATCAATCCCGGTCCTTTTGCGCCGATCAGTCGTCCTAATCTAAATATTACACCGCGTTCATATTCTCTCAGAATTCTTATTGCGCTTGAAAGAATTATGATAACAAAAAATGCAATTATAAAAAGAACAGTTATGGATTCAGGCTGCATAGTTATTCCCTCCTATAAATTTTTCAATTCGAACTTCGCTTGATTTTTAACTTCAATCCTTCAATTCCAACAACTTGAACTTTCATACCATTAACAATTTCGTCTTCCGGACTTTCCGCATTCCAAATTTCGCCGTGCAGCGATACTTGCCCTGATTGGTCTGGTGAGATTTCCGAAAGAGCAATTCCGACTTCTCCAATCAATCCTTCGCTTCCGGTTGAGGGCTGTTTTCGTTGGGCGGCAAGTCCTTTCCCGATCGCAAAAACAAAAAACAAAACTGTTAAGATAGTTGCGGTAATTATCACGCTGAGCGAGATGGAAACAAACTCAAACGAAACATCCGTGTTGATAAGCATTAAAGATCCTACCACGAAAGAAATTATTCCTCCAGCTGTGAGTAACCCGTGACTTACGATTTTTATTTCGGCGATGAAAAGAATTACAGCAAAAACGATGAGTGCTAAACCGGCGTAATTAATCGGAAGAGTATGAAACGAATAGAACGCGAGCACTATCGAAATCACTCCAACAATTCCCGGTAAGATTGAACCGGGATTGCTCAACTCAAATATTAGTCCGTAAATTCCAATCATCATAAGTATGTAGGCAATGTTCGGATCGCTGATTATATCTAAAAGTTTTTGAACGACATTCATTTCTTTGTATCTGATCCCGGCATTCTGCGTGATGATTGTTCGTTCGCCGCTTGCTGTATCAACCTTGCGTCCATCGAGTTGAACCAGAAGATCATTCAAATCTTTGGCGATGATATCTATAATATTTTCTTTAAGCGCTTCGGTTTCTGATATAGACACACTTTGCCGAACTGCTTTCTCAGCCCATTCGACGCTTCTGTGCCGCTTCTCGGCAATGCTTCGGATAAATGCAGCGGCATCATTGGTTACTTTTTCCATCATAATATCGAGACTGTCTTTTTTATTTGATTGACCGCCCTCGCTCATCATGACCGGATGTGCGGCGCCGATGTTTGTTCCGGGCGCCATCGCAGAAATATTTGCCGCAAGTGTTATAAACACTCCGGCTGATGCGGCTTGAGCACCGGCGGGAGAAACATAAATTATAATCGGAACTTTTGATGCGAGCATATCGCTCACGATTAATCTTGTTGATTTAAGCAGACCGCCGGGCGTGTTGAACTCGATTATCAAACACTCAACATTTTCTTCGTTCGCTTTCTTGATTTCATCGTGAAGATAATCGGTAACAACCGGATTGATGGCTCCATCAATTTTGGCTACATCAATTACCGGTCGGTAATTTTTTTGAGGAAGCAACAAAAGAAGAAATATGAAAAGTAACGATCTCATGTCAAGCTACTCTCAATCTAGTCGAGAATAATCCCACAGAAGCTGGAAATCAAAAATTTGAATTCGATTCGATAAAAAAGTAACTAATTCTTACCCAACAAGCAATGAAATGTAATTACTTATTCCGAGTATCCGCGTAGAAACTGTTGATTCTATAGCGCAAAACTTGTCGGCTTTAAAAAAATTAGGGGAAATAAACTTTTCTTTTCGTCTGCAAACAAATCATAGAAGAACCAGATCATAGCTCATTCGAATACAACCCGCACTTCCAACGAAAATTTTTCCGTTCATTTATTAGAATATCATGTTATCATCAGTTTTGAAACGCTCATCGCTTTTAGCAAAAAGATGATCAAAGCTATAAAACATTGGTCCGACTAACAGAATTACAATTGCAATAATCATTAACGTGAAAGGATATGACGCAAATGCAATAAAGCCTCTCGGCAAAGTCATAATTGTTGCAACCAGCATGTTTATCGTTATCGCAAACGCAGCAGGACGCGTTAGCAAACCAAGAATTAGCAGCAAGCCGCCAACAAATTCTGTGAAGCAGCTTAAGTATGCCAGTGGTGCGGGAATCCCAGCTTTTGTAACGAACATTTGAATTGTTACTTCAAGACCCATACCGCCGAACCAGCCGAATACTTTGCCCGCGCCAACAACAAATAAAATTCCGCCAATAGTGCAGCGTAGTAGAAGTATGCTAATCCCCAGAAGTTTATTGTTGGTTCCGGTAAGCAACTTTTGAAAATTTATTTTTCTCATGTCATCCCTTTTCTTTGTTGCATCAACAATTTTTTATTCAACAAAGTTCTTGAGAGAAGTACCTATAAGTTGAGTCCAACCTTCCACAAAATTTTCTTTCTTGAATTCCGGAACAACATCACCTGGGAAGCTTTCCAATCCTGCATGAGTTAATTTTAGCCGTGTTTTATTGTCCTCGGAGAATAATTCAAACGTCACATAAGAAATACCAACGTAACCATCATAGCGCCAACTGTAAGTGATTTTTTTCATCTTAACAACTTCCGTTACCTTACAAACGTGCAGCCATTTTTTCTCTTCAGTGCCCGCAAGAAATTAATGCCGTAAACCATTATACCGCGGAGATTGTTAAGTTGGAGAGAGATATTGACGAAATAGCTTCATCAATTATTGAATTTAGAAAAGAATTAGTACCCCAAGTAAAGCAAATCTTCAATCTCATTGTATCTATTCACAAAGCTATCTATGTTCAACCTCCACTAAAGCATGTTTTTTCATTTTCAACCAATTTAGAAACTGATTCGATCCTTAGGATGGATATAATGGAAAGTACCGGCAAGCAAGGTAAAGGTATCAACAAATCCCGCTCCCTCATCTATGATCTAGCTATTCTCTTTTATTCAATCCAGAATAATATAAAATCACCTCGCTTTATTATTCACGATGGTATTTTCGATGGTTTCGATAAAGCTAAAGCCCTGAAAACTTTCAATTTTCTAGATAAAAAGATAGCCGAAGGTTTTAAATTTCGATACATTGTAACATTAAATGATGAGGGTGTATTCAAAAACTCTGGGAAGAGTGCGGATAAACTTCATGAGAGAATTCTTAACGATGCAAGAGTTCGGCTTACTCCGTCAAAACCACTTTTTAAGAAGGAATTTTAATTATTCAACTTTATAGTTGTGTTTATAACAATTAATAAATATTTATTAAACTTTATCGTTGCTTTTTACGATAATAACCCATAAGTTTGATATGCCAAATTCAACCAAAGAACAAGTAGAAAGTTTTCTAAATTACTTGCACACAAAACTCAACATCTTTAGCATCGTTTTTGATCAAAGAGATAAAAACAGACAAACGCTTGCTGATCTTGAAATTTCATATAATCAAAGAATTGATTTTATTAAAAGTATGAAGCCTGAAGATTATATCGATGGCCCTAATAAAGATACTAACGATACTACTCGCCCTGATTACTGGGTTTTTGGGATTAAAGTAAAAGAAAAAGATATTTATGTTAAAATCAATCTTGGTTACAGTAATAAACCCGTTATTTGTATTTCTTTTCACATTGCAGAATTTCCACTAGAATTTCCTTTTAAGTGAGGTATATATGAAACACGAACTCGAATGTCCATATTGCGATGGTATTGCTTCCTTACACATTGAACCAGCAAAATTATCTTTTAGAAAGGAAGAGTTTGAAGTTAACTCTTATTTTTATAAGTGCAATAAATGTAATCAAGAATTTACAGAACAATACACCGATACAATTACATTAGACCAAGTATATAATCAATATCGCCAAACGCACAACATACCTTCAGCGGAACAGTTCAAATTAATTCGCGAACGGTATAATCTTTCAGCTTCAAAAATGTCCTTAATTCTTGGAATCGGTCAAAATCAATATAGCTTATATGAATCCGGAGATATTCCTAACGAAAGTAATTCTCAGCTAATTTCTTTGATAATGGATCCTGAGATTTTCAAAAAACATTTATTAAAAAGAAAATCAATTCTTCAGCCAAAAGATTTTGATAAGATTGTTGAACATTTAGATTCTGTAATTTTAGAAGAACTAGAAAACGCAAATTGTTTTGAATCTTCTTTCTTTAATCCTTTTTCCGCGCCAAGTGATCTCAATGGTTTCCAATCTACTTCCTTAGCAAAATTTGCCAATATGGTAATATTCTTCCTTCAAGATGCATTCCTGGTCACGCGTCTTAATAAATATTTATTCTATTCCGATTTTCTTAACTACAAAAACTCTGGCTTTTCTATCTCCGGCTATAATTATGCTGCAATCCCTTTAGGTCCTGTTCCCCAAGATTACAAAACTGTTTACGATCTTCTTGAAGAACATAATTACATTTTAACAGAACCTTACGAAACCGAATTTGATTTTACCGAAAAATTTGTTCTCGCTAAAGAATTTGATTCTTCTCTCTTTTCACAAATAGAATTAGAATCATTAAAAACTGTTAAACAGAAATTTGCGGCTCTAAAGACAAAACAAATAATAGATATGAGTCACGAAGAACTTGGCTGGCTTGAAAACAAAGACCGGAAAGATTTAATTAGCTATCAAAAATATGCCTCACTTCTTAAACATTTTTAGATAATAGCTAATGATCGAATTCAAAGCTAACGAAAGAACTTTTCAAGGTGTGCTGCTCTCTACATTTAACAGCCTACTTCAAGACAATCCCGAAATCAAATTCGATTCTGCTTTTCAAGAATTAAACGTTGGCGTTGGCGAATCTCGCTTTAGCGATACTATCATAACATCAAATGTAGATTCAAAACTAAAAGTATTCATCGAACTAAAAAACCAAAGCTGGGATGCAACTGATGAAGACTTAGTAAACGATGCAATGATGAAAGCATTCAAAAATGGCATTGAATATTTCATCACCGGAACACCGCGCCAGTTGGTTTTATTCAAAACATTCGAGCCGAATACGACACCGCAAGACCGTAAATTAAAGCTCTACTATCTTGCTAATGTTAAAAGCGATAACGATGTAACTACTCCGGCTTATCAATCGCAAATACAACCAACAGTAAAAATATTTTTACAAGATTTAAGCAATCTAATTCATGGCATTACTGATGTCCATTGGGATTCTATTGATAAACAATTTATCAATAAACTATCCACTTACATTCTGGAAGCTTCCGCTCAAATGAGCGAAGAAATGACTCCGGTAATTCAGTCCAACGACAATCTTAAAAAGAGAATAAGAGATTATATTCAAGAGCAAGATATTTTCCACGTTACAATTAATTTTCGTAACGATGATATTTATAATCTTTGCCAGCTTTCAAATTATTTGCTCTACTTAAAAATAATTTTCTATTCTTACCTTCAACGTGATGTTAAGAAACTCAACTTAAAACCTCTTACCATTCCTGAGGAAAAACATCTTCTTAATAAAGCATTGCGAGAAAGATTTAACGATGTTCTTGCTCATGACTATGAACCGATTTTCAAAGAAACCGTCCTTGATGAATTTACTTACCCGCAAAAGTATTTGCCGGAACTTAGAAGAAATGTCAAGCAAATCGGAAAGCTCCAATTTCAAGACCTTAGTTGCGATATAATAGGTTCAATCTACAACACATTAATTGAAAACCAAGAACAACATGATCGCGGTCAGCATTTTACAAATACCAACGAAGTCGATATTGTAAATGCATTTTGTATTAACAAGGAAACAAAAACCGTTTTGGATAGCGGCTGTGGTGCGGGAACGTTTCTTGTCCGCGCTTATGCTTTTATGAAACACTTTAATAAAAAAGCAAAGCATATTGAATTGCTCGAACGCCTTTGGGGAATTGATATTGCACCCTTCCCCGTATTTCTTGCAAGCATGAATCTTTCTTTGCTCGACATTAAAGAAATTGATAACTACCCGGCAATAATTAAAAAAGATTTTTCTGATGTAAAAACTAAATCAAGTCATCATTTAATATTTCACAATCACACAAAAGAATTTACTATCCATGAAACAGATGGCAAGTTTAATAGTGTGCGTATTCCTCTATTCGACGTTTGCATTGGCAATCCTCCTTACATTCGTCAAGAACTTGTTGAACGCAAAGATGTCTGGTCTTCACTTGCTAAAGCTGAACACGGCTTAAATAAAATTAATCAGCAAAGCGATTTATACGTTTATTATTTAATGCACACTGCCGCGTTTCTCAAAGAAGGCGGGCGTCTTGGTTATGTTATTTCCAGCAGTTGGCTTGATGTTGCCTTCGGAACCGGACTCCAAAAATTCTTACTCGATAATTTTAAGATTATCGCTGTAATTGATAATCAAAAAGTAAGAAGCTTTGAAACCGCTTCAATCAATACGGTTATTCTTATACTCGAAAAATGTTCCAACCACGAAGAAAGAGAAAAAAACACAGTCCGTTTCATTCGGGTCTATAAAGATTATAAAGAATTGATCGGCTCAAGCGACAGCGAAAATAGATTTGATACTGTTATCAATTTTACTTCTCAATTGGAAAAGACAAACAAATCATCTAAGAATGATGATTTCTTTGTTACCGTTAGAACGCAAAAACAGCTTGAAGAAGAAAGCACAACAGACGGTAAATACGAAAATGGAAATTGGGGCGCAAAGTATCTCCGCTCACCGGAAATCTATAACCGCATAATTGATAAAGCCGGAGATAAGCTAATTACGTTAAGAAATATTGTTGATGTTAAAAGAGGATTTACAACCGGCTCAAATGATTTCTTCTATGTTATTGATGACACGGAAGAAGTTAAGAAGCTTACTAATGATGAATATAAACTTCAGTTCGGTTATGAGAGAAGCAAACACAAAATCAGTTGGGATAAATACGGCTGGTATTACAGCGAGCTTACCAAGAATCACCACTTAATGGAACGTGTTTATTTCCAGCCTCTTTTCAAATCTCAAAAAGAAGCTGAAAACCTCGAAGTAAACAAAAAGAACTTGCGTTATCATGTTCTTATTTGCAATGAATCTTTAGCGGCGTTAAAGAAATACAACACAAAAATTGCAAAGTATATAGAGATTGGAGAAAAGGAATACGATCTTCATAACAATCCGACAAATGCTCAAAGAATTTCTACCGTTAAAGGAAATGAAAGAGACTGGTTTAATCTTGG
>JAKAEE010000002.1:85379-93444 GCA_021820065.1 Bacteroidota bacterium
AATACAACACAAAAATTGCAAAGTATATAGAGATTGGAGAAAAGGAATACGATCTTCATAACAATCCGACAAATGCTCAAAGAATTTCTACCGTTAAAGGAAATGAAAGAGACTGGTTTAATCTTGGCAAAGATTTAACAACCGGCGATTTTATTTTCCCTTCAAAGATTCATGAAAAATATGGATTGATTGATAATCGCAAATCAAAAGTATTTTGCGACAAGGTTAATTATAACATCAGTATTAAGAAAGGTTATTCTAAATATGCTGAAATAATATTTTTAATTATGAACAGCACATTCTTCAGATTCTTATTAGAACTATTTGCTCGTCAAATGGGCGAAGGTTTAACTGATATTGATGTTGTTGTGGTAGATAATACTGTTGTAATAGATCCCGAACTATTAAAACCTTACGAAAAGGAATTGAAAGAAATTTATAAATCCTTGAGAGAAAGAGAACAAGAAACGATTTATAAAGAAGTGAAACAAAAGGACAGACGAAGACTTGATACAATTATTTTTGAAGTTCTTGGATTAAAACATAAAGATGTTGATGAACTCTATAAAGAAGCATCTGAACTTAGACAGAAGCGAAATGAAAAAGCCGGTTCTGTTTCAACAATAAAATCAAAACAAAAACCGGATTATCAAACATCACTTAAATTAATTCAAGAACGTTTTTCTGAAGTTCATTCTTATACTTCACTTATTCAAAATAATGAAACGGAAGAATTTAATATTCCAAACCTACCAGCAAAATTTCCTAAAGATATAAAAGGTGGAGATAGTAATTTCTTTAATACGTATAACGTTTATTTCACAGAAGGTAACAAACAAATAGCAGTAAGTTTCAAAAGCAGCAGTCAGCTAAAACTTTTCCGCTTCTTCTTTGAAGAACTCGAACTAAAAGGAACAAAAATTTTATTGCCAGAAAATCCTGCTGATTGTGAAAAGATATTAGTTATTCTTAGCAACGATTTTAAAAAATATAGTATGCAAATAAAAAACGTTCTTAAATCATTACGCAGTTCGGCAAGTTATTTATCAATCTATCGCGATTTATTATTAATTAAACAATAAATTTATTTCTGGATAGTCTGGAGTTATATGTCCGACATCAAACTCTTTCACATCGCAAAGAATAAAATTGCAGAACTTGAAGAAGGATTTACCAGACGTTTCAGACATTGGTCATTTGGGTACCGGCAACCTCGAAATCAAAATCACTTCCCTCGCCGATTTCGAACGCGCCAAATCTCTAATCACCCAAAGCTATGAACAAAACTAGGTTACGTTGTATGACTAATGGGCACCAATATCCTATGTTTTAGTTTGATCTATCCTTCAGAAACACCTTGTTTTAGGAACTTTTTAAATGGATTTTACATTTAGTAATTAACTAATTATCTTTGCGCTTGTTACACGTAAAAAATCATAAATCCTGTATTTAGAGATTAAGTCAAGTATATCACGGTTTTTATTAAAATGACTGCACTAGAACTATCATATTATATTATTAACAATCAAAAGAAATTCTCTAACCAAGGGCTCTCCCCGTTAAAATTGCAGAAACTTCTTTATTATATACACGTCTGGGGAATTGTTTCTCACCATGAAGTATTAGAAACATATTTTGAAAAATGGAACTTTGGCCCCGTGAACCCAGAAGTTTACTCTCATTATAAGAAGTTCGGTAATTCAAATATTATTCCTGAAACAAATACCGGCAAGAAACTCTCTGTTCGGTCTAAAAAATTTGTGGATTTTATTCTTTCAAATTATATAAAATATGATGCCGTTACTCTTTCAGCAATGACTCATAGAGATTCGCCATGGCAAGAAACTCTCCATAATCAAACTATTAGCAAAAACTCGATTAGGAAATTTTATTCTAAATTAAACTTCGCTAAGAATTTCCCTTTAGGAAAATCGAAACCGTTTTATCCAATTGAAACTGACCTTCATTACGCTTATGTGTTAGACTTTCCTCAGAACGAAAGTCAAAAACCTTTCTACTTTAATTCTTATTCGGAATACTTAAAACTTGAGAAAAAAAATCAAAAAGATTTCGAAGCAGAAATTAAAAACTGGTCAAACTCTTAACTCCGAACAAACTTACCTTAGAGATTTAATAAAAGACTTTCCATATCGAAAGAAAATTTCTGTTTTACACGCTGAAAAATTACTAGTTACTCGCTATAGGCAACTAGAAAAAAATATCTCCACTATACTTCGCATCTTGGATGATAAAGAATTAGCTGAAAAACTTTCAAAACATTTTAACAAGTATCCACCCGGGGAAGATTTATTACCTCGCCAGTTTTACTTTTTAATTTTTCTTTTTCACGATTATTTGTTCAGTAGGATTTTAAGTAATGCTGGTCAATTTAGAAAATCATCTGATCCTTATGGAGGGAAAATCGGATTTGGCGGATCAGATTACCGAATGATTGGCAATTTAAAATACTCTGGTTCTCCATGTAATCAAATTGAAAATGATTTAATTGCTTGTTTCTCATTGCTAACTAAGGATTCTTTAGACCCTGTTGCATCATCTGTTGAATTTTATAGAAGATTTGTCAAAATACATCCGTTTTATGATGCAAATGGAAGAATTGGTAGACTCATCCTTAGCATTTATAATCTCTATCATGGCATTTACGTAAAGTGGAGTGAAATAGAAAGTGGTGGAAATAAATCGGAATTAATAAAGAAACTTAACGAATGCCACAAAAGAGAAGGCCAATATATCTATTCCACTCATTTCGGATTTCTCGTTAAATTTTTTAGGAAATTCACTATAAAAGTTTCCGACCTGTCAGAAGAAATACAACATATAGCCTAGCCACGTTAGATCTCACCTCGTCAAAAGAAGAAAAGTACAAGTACGATAAAGTTTACTTTTACCCTGAATTCCATGAATTGCTAAAGTAGTACGCCCAATTTTTTAAAAAAATTGAGCATACCTTAACATCTATGCCCAAAAAATTGAAAAATTTGTGCATAGTTCTATATCTATTTTGGAAAATATTCCTATAAATCTTGCCTATTCTGGAAAATAATCCAAAATCTTACTCTATATTTCGCTTATTCTGGAATATTTTTACAAATACATTCTTTCTGGAAAATATTACAAATATGCTTGCTTATTCTGGAAAATTATTACAATTTATGCACCAATTAATAATTATTCTGGAAAATTTTAACGTGTCCGGCGTAATGCTTGTTTTACAAAGCTTTTGCTAAGACATGGAATGGAGACGGACAATGAGTGAACTAATATTTGCTTCTGCTAACCGGCAAGAGAATTACAAAATCTCTAAAATGATTCAAGAGAAGAAAATTCGAAAGATAGCTCCAAGAATTTATTCAACGAACTTGGAAGAAGAGCCTTCCGAAATTATCAAAAGAAATATTCTTGAAATCTTGGGTAGTTTATATCCGGGTGCTGTATTAAGTCATCGCTCTGCTTTTGAATTCAAACCCACAAGTACAAATCAAATATTTGTTACTTACTCCTATACAAAAAAAATAAAATTGCCTGGTGTTGAAATCAATTTTCTAGAAGGTAAGGGTCCGGTTGAAGGAGATAACAAATTATTTGGAGAACTTTACGCCTCTTCCAAAGAAAGAGCATTTCTTGAAAATCTTCAGATAACAAAAAAAGCTGGTCCCGATTCTAAATCTTTAAGCATTCCTCAGATCGAAGAAAAATTGGATGACATTTTAAGAATTAATGGTGAAGACGGATTGAATCGCATTCGTGATAAAGCAAGAGAATTGTCGCAAGTTTTAGAAATGCAAAAAGAATTTGAATTATTGAATAAAATAATCGGTGCATTGTTCACAACAAAACCATCTAAAATTTTGAAATCAGATTTAGCTCTTTCTCGTGCTGCCGGTTTGCCTTATGATAGAAACAGAATCGAACTCTTTGAGATTTTATTTACCTATCTCCACAACAATGAATTTAAGGAGCATCCGGAAAATAATCTTTCAGTAAACTCCTTCAGAAATTTTGCGTTCTTTGAAGCTTATTTTTCCAATTATATTGAAGGAACCGTCTTTGAAGTGTCCGAAGCTAAAAAAATAATTGATACCGGAATTCCTTTGCCGGCACGTAGTGATGATTCACACGATGTTCTTGGAACATATCAAATAGTTTCTAACAAAAACGAAATGATAATTATTCCTTCAAATGGAAATGAGTTTTTGGATATTCTGCAGTCTCGTCATAAGGTTTTACTTTCATCTCGCGTTAATAAAAAACCTGGTCAATTCAAAGAAAGAAATAATAGAGCCGGTAATACATTCTTTGTCGATTATAAACTTGTTCGCGGCACCTTAGTTCGTGGATTTGAATATTATAAAGCATTAACAAACCCTTTCGCCTGTGCAGCTTATATGATGTTTTTGGTCAGTGAAATTCATCCGTTTGAAGATGGTAACGGAAGAATTGCAAGAGTAATGATGAATGCAGAATTGGTAAATCGAAACCAATGCAAAATTATTATTCCAACTGTCCTTCGTGATGACTATTTGCTCACATTAAAAAGATTGACAAATCAAAAAGACCCAATCCCTTATGTTGATATGTTGAGCAGAGCACATATATTTAGTGAGTTACTTCATTATGATAATTATGATGATCTTTATAATTACTTGGAATCGCATAATGCTTTTTACGAACCTGATGATGGAAAACGCTTAATCATAGATTGAAATACTCAAGCAACCTTTTGTGTGTCCGCCTTCGGCGGATCAGCTCAACTTGCCCCGTGAAATTTTTTATTATAAAGCCGAATTATATTACATGATAAACAACTTAAAAATTCCCACATGATTAACACTATAGAATATTTCACGGGGTCAACATGTGACAGCCAGTATTACATAACGAACATTATGTTTTAGCTTTGGTCAGTCCCAACAAAAGCGTTTTTGAATTGCTGTCGTATCAGCATAATGTTGCCTTATGTAAACTCGGCACTAAAAAATACTAATCGCCTCATCATCGCTTCACTACGGCGGCTCGTTCCTCGACACGCCTTCGTTTCGCTTATATGTTATTTTATCATATAATCGTATTGTGTATCATTCTATCAGAACATTTATTTCGGCTGTGGGTGGCTCATTCTTCGACACACCCACATCCTCATTATTACACATCACCATCATTTTTACATTTTGTATGATTTTTTCAATTCATAGAAAGAAAAAGAAAATAAATCATAAACATTGAGCGTTGTAGAACTTTCCTGTTGTAAATAATTTTGAAACAAAGATTTGATAGAACACGATGGAGAAAGAATTTTTTGATATTACTAGGATCAGATCTGATTCTAGATTTCAGAAGTATAGAGAACTTGGCTTAATCAATGAAATGGTCCTTCGCAATCTTCAAATCAAATACGAATACCTAGAACTAAGAAAGACTCACAACCAGATTGATTCCATTTTCATTTTATCAGAAAAATATCATCGAGCTTATGATTCCATTAACACAATTTTATTCCGCAAGAGAAATACAAAACCTGTAGCTGATACATAAAATTCTACACTCTGAATTCGTCACTCTGCACTCGTTTTTCTTTCCCTCATCTACCAAGCCCATAACAAGCCAGTAACAAGCCACTGCCAAGCCATAAGAACTCATCAAACCATCTTTCCAATGTTTTCCTTTTCTCTTAAGAATTCTTATTCATTTTCCCGAGCGAAGGCGAGCACCTGCACTGAGCTTGTCGAAGTGCACTTTCACAATATTACAGTGAACAACACAACCTTGTGTGATATTCTTACCATCGAAAAAAAGAGCGCTCAGAATTATTAATTCTACATTCTGCACTCTACATTCTAAATTCATTAAGGAGGTATCACCATGGCTATCGTAAATGGAAATGTCATCGGTAACTTATCCGAAAAACTTGGCAACCTTTCCGCGCGTACTGTTGACGGACGCACTGTCCTTGCAGCTCGTCCTTCCAGTTTCAATGCAAGTCAAGAACCAGCTGTCATGGAAGTTCGACAGAAATTTTCCGTAACTGCAAAATTTGCAAGTGCTGTTCTTGCTCTCGCTTCTCTCGTTTCAATCTGGAAGAAAGTTAAGAACATTGCCGGTTCTGTTTTCAACGAAGTATTCCAGAACAACTTCTCTCATTCGGCAACAGACAAACCAACTGAGAATAATATTCTCGTTCCGGAAGGATTCCCTCTGCAGATCGCGATTGCAGCAGTTGCAGCAGACAAAGTCACTGCAACCATCCCGATTCTGAATACAGCATCTGTATTTGGAGCCGATGAAGTTAATCTTTCTGCAAATGCTCTTGTCTGCTACCACAATCCGGCAAATGCAGAAGATGAGCCGTACAAGATCATTTCACTCTCAAAAGAAGTTGCTGCACACAACTTCGCTCAGACATATGATCTTGAAATCGAGCTCAACGCAACACAGAAGAACATTGCTGCAAAGTATCAGCACAGTATTTTGTATGTGTGTGTCGTAACCAAAACTGCTGATGGAAAAGTCGTGCAGAACTCTTCCACCTTCACCAAAATCAACTAACCTAATTCAGAAAGGGTTGCCGGAAGCGGGCAGCCCTTTCACAATTCTAACACTTCCCACAAACTGATCGGCTCAGTCACGGGTTTTGAATGTGTCATGCTTTTTGCAATAAAGGTGAGTAATTTTTTCTTACCCGCCTTGACTCGACATCAAGTCGAGGCAGGACGCCTCAACAAAAAATAATCGTTCCACTGCTTATTGTTCGCTCCACTCATTGACTTCGCTTCACTCACAAAAAGCAAAACGTTCCACCATTTCTTGTTTCGGCTAAAAAAATTATCTCACCTTTGCCAAAAATCCCGCCAAGAACAAAACCCGCGCCTTCGCCTCTCACCCCTAAAATCTGTCATGATGGAGAGAAGAATCTACATTCAGTTCGGTCAATAATTTTTCACCAAGAGCGTTCAAAACTATTTCCCTCATAAAACGATGAAGCAAATTATTCGTTTGTCTCTTGCTCACATCCCGATTTGATCGGGAATGCGCCAATTTCCAAACTCATAAATTGCTTTTACTTCCTTTCCGAATTGAATGCTTCTCTTCCTGCCTCGACGGCAAGGCGGGCGTTCAGCCAATCAAAGCATCATTTTGCCCGCTGATAAACAAGCTTAGTGTTATTCAAATCTTGGTAGCCGATCCGGGCAAGGGTATATGAAACTCTCCCGCTAATCTTTTTGAAAATGATTTGGTAAAGCGAGGTTCGCCCTTGCCTTGACTTACCCGCCTAGACTCGACGTCTAGTCGAGGCTGGTCATGTTTTCTTACACCATCATGGTAACAAGTCATCATTTCGCAAAAGATCATCTAAGCGGGCAAAATTGTTTTTTTAACAGCGTAAAAGGTGTGTCTTGTCAACCAAAAAAGTTATTTATTCAAAGCGGCACAAAGGTTTTTTAATCCGCCCTGTTAACGTAAACAATTATTTCTTAGTCAATATCTTTTCACCTAAAGGTGGGCTTAACTCATGCAAATTTTATAATGAAAATGAAGCGCACTCTTTCATTAACTTTTTCAAAAGGTCACTTAATAAAAAGTGAACGAGAATTTAATTTGTCCAGTTATTTCTTTTTAGTAGGAATTTCATCAAATTGGAAGTGTAAAAAAGTTTGAAGCCGTTTGGAAGCAAAATACTGTTAAACGAACAACTCAAAAAGTTTTTTGTGGGTACGGTCTCTCTGAACTTTCTTTTTGTAATGTTCGTAAAAAATAATGTAGTGTATAGTATTTACGTATGTAAAAAAAAGTACATACAAAAGTACATACAGCGAAAACATAAAATCATCGGGTTTCCTGCCGGTGCTAAAAAGAAAAAGGTTTGAAAACAAATCATTTCCAAACCTTTTCGTGCTGCCCCGTCAGGGGTCGAACCTGAAGTCTTCTGATCCAGAGTCAGACGTGTTGCCAATTACACTACGGGGCAGTAAAATTTATAGCAAAATTAATGAACATTATTCAAGAAACCAAAATCTCTGTAAATGTTCTATTTCAGTCTCAATCATTC